>JBAUTA010001145.1:0-3913 GCA_049581985.1 Kovacikia sp. | reverse complement strand
GCAACAGCCTTCGTCTGCCGCTGCATGGCGAGACACATCTTCGTCTTCGTCGTATCTAGGTTTTGGCATACTTAAATTGCTCCTAGTTCGGTATCGTCGGACTTTGGAGAAGTCGTCTCGGTTGAGTGTGTCCGCACTCGCCGGGGCGCATTCCATGTTTTCATTATACGGATACTAGGCTGTATATTGACTCTGACGGCTCCCGTGCCTAAAGGCAGGGGATTCTTTCAATGCACATCGCTAGCGCTCGTGGCTAGGAATGCAGAGCTACGCTGAGTCAATCTTAATCTTCATCAGGATGATCGCCGAGAAGACCGATGCCTTGCTAATGCCAGTCACACCGGGACGGGCGGCTCGAATCTCGCGAACCATGTCTGCAAGTCTTTCGTCGGCTGCGCGTGAGATGATCAGTTGCTTGTCTGTGTCGGGGAGTCGCTTGACGTTTGGGGCGACCAGATTCCAGTTTGCGTTGAGGATGAGGTCGGATGCCCAATCAAGAATGGAGACGTACATGCCGCTTCTGCGTTTGAGTACAGCTAGATACTTCTTCATGGCTTGATAGGCAACCCCATCCAACCTGAGTTTTACCGGATAAACCGGATCGGGTCGAGGGTGCCTACCCTGACCTTTTCCAGCGCCACCGCGCTTCTCTTTCCCATATCTCGTAATGGAGAACCCACGCCCTTGCATTGCGCTCCATTCGTGATTCAATTGAAAGCCGCTTACACCTGTTGTGCAGCCAGGAATCTTGGAGCAATCAAGCTTCCTCGGCTGAGTATCTAGGTAAACTAACTTGTTATCCAGGTCCACTGGATAGAATCTGGTTACTGCGAATTTCATTTCGACCTCCCTTTTGAAAATTCTACACTACACTGCATGGCACCTACAAAGCCCTCCCGTAAGTTCAAGGCGGAACTCTGGGATACCGAGAAAGTCGTCGCAACGATGGCTGAATACAACCCAAGGGTGATCTCAGAGAAGGAATTAAAAGCACTCAGCGAGCTAATCAAGAAGTTTGGCTTTCTGCTGCCAGTGGTGATCAACACGCGCACCAATCGAATGGTTGGCGGCCACCAGAGAGTTCGGGCGGCTGAATCACTGGAACTTAAACAAGTGCCTGTGAAGTTGGTTGACCTGGATGAATCAGCCGAGAAACGGTTAAATCTCGCTCTCAACAAGATTGAGGGCAAATGGGACTATGCGCTGTTGGAAGAAGCGCTAGCAGAGGTTTCAGAAGCCAATATTCTGTCTTTATCTGGATTCTCGGAAGCCGACCTGATTGAAATCATGGCAGGGCAGGACGAAGAATTCAAAGAGACCTTCGAGGAATTTACCCAACGCTTTGCAGGCAGGAAAACCCAAGACTTTGTTTTGTTTCGCAGTGCCCAGGTTTCCTTCACCTGCACAAAATCAAACTACGAAGCATTAGTGCAGCGCCTTTACGCAAAGGTCGGGGTGGATGATGTGGCAGCTTCAATTGAGTTCTTTCGGTTGCTTGGGTTGGAGGCGTAATGGTTGATTCACTAACATCTGAATTTAAGGTTGTCGATTATCCAGTGAGCCAATTGGCGAAGCTGAAGAATCCCAAAAATCCACGCTGGATGCCAGACCAGCAGATGGAGGCACTAACGGCCTCCCTTGCGGAATTTGGCACCGTCGAGCCAGTCATCCTCAACACGCGCACGAATCGAATTGTCGGCGGACACCAGCGGATTGATGCCGCTACTGCCAACGATGAAAAAACACTGCCTACCGTTTTGGTAGACCTGGAGCCAGCCGAAGAAACTGCGCTGAACCTGGCACTGAACAAAGTCAAAGGGGAGTGGGACTATGAAAAGCTGGCAGTAATGCTAGCTGACATTAGCCCTGATCAATTGCTGGCAACTGGATTCACTGAGATTGAACAGTCCTCTCTGATTGCTAGCTTTCAGGTCGATGATGAAGAGATTGCCGATGAGCAGGATAGTGGCGTAGTTAGGGACATTCGTAACCGGACAGAAGAAGAAGTAAAAGACTCGTTTGAAAGCACTGAGAAAGTGCAGTTCGGAATGTTCTCAAAAGCGATTCCAGTAGAGATTTATCAGCAATGGGTTGATTCTCTGAAGGCAAAGACCACAATGGGAGAATCGCCAATCTCCCTGGGATTGGTCGTTGCGGAAATGCTAGGGATCGAAGTCATTCAGGAAAAGTCTGCTACTGAGGATGAAGATAAGGATTTAGAAAATGAACCTGGACAAATTGACAATGAGGATGAGGATGGCACTGAGAATGAGGATGAGGATTTAGAAAATGAACCTGGACAAATTGACAACTGGTGATGGGATTACGTCGAAACCGAGTGAATGGAAATTCAATGCTGATGTGGCAAAGAGTTTTGATGCCCATGTCTCTAAGTCAGTCCCCTACTATGCTGAAACGCACCAACTAGCGATCGAAGTTAGCGACTGGTTTGTGCATGACGGCTGCACGGTTTACGACATCGGTTGCTCAACGGGGACGCTGATTGGAGATCTGGCTAGGCGACACGTGAGCAAGAAAATCACCTACATCGGTTTGGACTCTTCTAAACCGATGCTGGAGCAAGCTCGGAAGAATCTTGACGGCTATGCCCGGATAGAATTGCTGGAGGCTGATGCGCTGGACTACCACTTTGGGACAGACCTGGCGATGGTCTACAGCCTTTACACCATGCAGTTTATCGACCCACAACGGCGGCTGGAGTTTTGCCAGAAGGTTTACAACAGCCTCTCCCGACGTGGGGCATTCGTCCTGGTCGAAAAGGTACTAGATATTGACCCAGTTTTGACGGATATATTCACCCATCTGCACTGGGCAAAAAAGGAAGAAATGGGCTTTGATGTGACCGAGATTTACGCCAAAGCTCAAGCGCTACGTGGGGTATTAGTCCCGTTCACCTCTGAAGAAAACTTTCAGATGTTGGTTGAATCGGGTTTCTCCCGGGTCAGTACGTTTTTCAAATGGTGCAACTTCTGCGGCATCATTGCTGTTAAGTAGCAGTTCTCATGACAACCTTACGCCTGCTGTTGATCGAAGACACTCCCAGCGATGCAACGTTGTTCTGTGACCAGATCCAGAACAGCATCGGGAATGATGTTGACATTGAATGGAAGACCCATCTGGGAGAGGCAATGGCCTGGTTAGAGTCAGGCAACGAGGTTGACCAGATTTGGTTAGATCCTGGGCTACCCGATTTGGGAGAAAAAAGTATTGGCAAAGCCCTTGCAACCCTGAAGCAGTTTGTTGAACCAGGGGAGCTGCGGCTGATCAGTTCCAACACACCGGCGATCGCGACCCAGGCACAGAAGCAGGGCGTGGATGTGGTTGCCAAAGAAGCGCTGATCAGCAGTGAGATCCTGCAAATTGTCCAGACCCTGCTAAACAAACGAAGCAGCGGCCAACTGGTCAGCGAGACACAGGTAAAAATCGCTCGACTGGAAGGTTTCGTAGAAAGTAACGCAGGGCGATTGGGCAAAATTGAAGCAACCCTGGAACGCCTGCCGACCCTGATATTTGAAATTGAGACGATCAAAAAGTTTGTTGCCGAAATCCCCTCTCTGAAAGAAGAACTAAAATCCTTGCAGGGTAAAGGGCTGCTGAAAACCAAACAGTTAGATGTGATGCAAGCGGTAATCGTGTCGCTGCTGACCCTGGTTGGCGTACTTGGGGCGGCGATCGGCCCCAGGCTGTTGGAGCAAGGGAAGCCTACACCTACATCGAGTCCTCCAGGTTCCCAAAAGTAGGGTATTTATCTAATTGGAGGACTGGGGAACCGGATAAAACCCACTGGCTTCAAGTCGGGGAACGTGCAAAATAACTGAACAGCAGAGATTGACTTAATCGTTTTCGCTATCTCAACAGGTGCTGTAGTTTGGTCAGCCTGCACAAATAGGTG
>JBAUTA010001144.1:0-5056 GCA_049581985.1 Kovacikia sp. | reverse complement strand
ACTGGGGGCAGCCCTACAATTGGCAGACTCAATTCGGGAAGCCCAACTTCAGGCAGAACGTAGGCAACTGATTGCAAATATTGCAGACCGTATCCGTAAACCACTCGATATCCAAACCATTCTTGAGACAACCACCCAGGAGACCCGCCAACTCTTCGCCGCGAGCCGGGTGGCAGTCTACCAATTTAACCGGGATTGGAGCGGTGAGTTTGTTGCCGAATCCATAGGCGAAGGCTGGGTAAAACTGGTTGGACCAAACATCAAGAAAGTCTGGGAGGATACATTTCTTTACGAAACCCAGGGGGGACGGTACCGCAACAATGAAACCTATACCGTAGAGGATATTTACACCGTCGGTCATGACACTTGCCATATCGAGCTGTTGGAGCAGTTTCAGGCAAGGGCCTATGCGATCGCGCCTATTTTTGTCGGCAAAAGGCTTTGGGGATTGCTGGCAGTCTACCAAAATGATGCTCCCCGTTCCTGGCAACCCACCGAAGTTGATTTACTGTTTCAGGTCGGAATCCAGTTGGGAATTGCCCTGCAACAGGCCGAGCTTTTTGCCAATCTGCATCTGGAAATTGCCGAACGACAGGAGGCAGAACAACAGATCAGACAGCTTAACCTGGACTTGCGCCAGCGCAACGCGGAACTGAAGGTGGCCAATAAGGAGTTGGAAGCATTTGCCTACTCAGTCTCCCACGACCTGCGGGCACCCCTGCGCGGCATCGATGGCTTCAGTCAGGCAATCCTGGAAGACTACTCACACTGCCTTGATGCTACTGGGCAGGATTATTTGCGGCGGATCCGGGCGGCAACCCAACGGATGGGGCAATTAATTGATGATTTACTCACCCTGTCACGGGTAACTCGGAGTGAGCTACGGCGAGAATCAGTCAATCTGAGCACCCTAGCCCGCTCGATCTCAGTCGAATTGCAGCAGACAGACCCAACCCGCTCAGTAGATTTCGTGATTCATGACAATTTAATTAGTACTGGAGATTCTCACCTACTACGGGTTGTCCTGTTAAACCTAATGGACAACGCCTGGAAATTTACCTCAAAACGTGAAACAGCCCAGATCGAGTTTGGTGATACAATTCGAGAAGATGGTAGCAAAATATACTTCGTTAAGGATAATGGAGCTGGGTTTGACATGACCTATGCCAACAAACTTTTTGGTCCTTTCCAGCGGTTGCATTCGATTAGCGAATTTCCTGGAAACGGGATTGGGCTGGCAACAATTCAGCGCATTATTCATCGCCATGGTGGGCAGGTGTGGGCAGAAGGGGTTCTAAACCAGGGAAGCACTTTTTACTTTACGCTGACCTGATGTTCTGTCAAAGGGGGGCTGAGGGGGGAAACCCTTAGACCCCCAAATCCATTTCCTAAGGGATGGGAATTCAATAGGCCGTATGGCTGACTGAAAAGCCTGTTTTCAAAGGCGCTCCCAATTTTCAACCCGTAATCTCTAATCCAAAATGGTATCATGCTTAACTTGATAGCCCCTATTTGTCCATGTAATTCAAAATTGATAATCCAAAATTGGTCAACTCTAACAGTAATAGAACAAACGTTATAAAAATGAATGCTCGATCAATTCTCCTGGTGGAAGACAACCCCGACGATGAAGCACTTGCAATTCGTGCTTTGCGCCGCAGTCATATCACCAACGAGATTGTCGTTGCCCATGATGGTGTAGAAGCTCTAGACTACCTGTTTGGTAGAGGAATCCACGCGGGTCGAGATACTACTGTGCAGCCAACGGTCATCCTGTTAGACCTGAAATTGCCCCGAATGGATGGCATAGAAGTTATGCGCCATTTGCGCGCCAACGAAATCACAAGATTACTGCCGATCGTGATTTTAACGACCTCTGAAGAAGAGCAAGATGTCCTGAATAGCTATAGTCTGGGATGTAATAGCTATATCCGCAAGCCCGTAGATTTTATCCAGTTTTCTGAAGCCGTTCAGCAATTGGGCATGTACTGGCTCCTTCTCAATGAACCCCCTCCTACCAATAGAGCGTAACTAAAAGGGCTTAGGATGCGGTCAAAAACCTTGGCGATCGCCAAATGCCTATCTGCCACATCCTAAGCCCTTACAGTTTTCACCCCCGATGCTTAGGGGGTATCTGATACACCCTTTTCTTGAAGGGTACTAATTTGCTGCGTTGTAGGAGATAGGGCAGGTTGGGCAACCGCTACCCTGTCTAGGACGGCAACCGCCTGGGCATATTGGGGATCATCCTTAGTAGCAAATAATTTGGGGTTAGAGGATAGCTTCTGGCGATCGCCATCGGTCAAGTCAATTTTGACATCGGGGGCGATCCCTTTATGGCTAATGTCAGTGCCATTGGGGGTGTAGTAGTGGGCAATGGTGACAGCCAACCCGGACCCATCTGCCAGGGAATGCACTGACTGCACCAATGCCTTCCCAAAAGTTTGGCTACCCACGATCGTGGCTCGTTTATTGTCTTTCAAAGCCCCCGTCAAAATCTCGCTAGAGCTGGCGGAGTTGCCATCAACTAAAACCACCAATGGCAATTTAGTAATTGCAGTGCGGTTAGCACTCATCTCCTCATTCTTACCTCTGCGATCGACCGTCCGCACGATATCCCCTTTCTCTAACCACATGCGGCTGATTTCAATACTCGATTGCAGCAATCCACCGGGATTGCCCCGCAGATCCAGGACGAAGCCTTCTACATTTTTCGCCTCCAAATCTCGAATTGCCCGCCGCATTTGCTCGGCTGCGTGGGAACTAAACTCATTCAGACGAATATAGCCAATCCGCTTCTTACCCTCTTGCTTAAGCGAGTAGCGTACCGTTGGTAGCTCAATCCGAGCACGGGTAAGTGCGACCGGAAAGCTGCCTTTCCCATCTCGCCCAATTTCAAGCATGACCTTAGTGCCGACATCTCCCCGAATCAGCGTTGAAGCATCATCCACACTCATGCCTTTCGTTGGCTTGCCATTAATTGCCAGAATCTGATCGCCCGACTGTAAGCCTGCCTTAGAAGCAGGGGAGTTATCGATCGGTTCTACCACGGTCAGGGTCTTTGTTTGATCATTCACCTCCAACCGAATTCCAACGCCTGACAGTTCTCCCGAAGTCTGGTTGGTCAGGGCATCGTACTGCTTGGGATCCATAAAGCGAGTGTAGGGATCATTAAGCTTCTCCAAAGCCGCTTTTAAAGCTGAGTAGGCTTGCTCTTTAGTGGTGTAGTTTTTGCTTAACAATGCCTGCCGGGTGGCCTGCCAATCAGTGTGATTGAAGCTGCCATCCACGTATTCCCGATTGACGATCTGCCAGGCTTCATCCACGATCGCCTTAGGGCTATCTTGGAGAGCGGCACGAACACTACTGAGGCCAGGACCAAACAGAGAGACTGCGGAAGTAGCAACAACTGCCCCAGTAAAGAGGGCGACGTGAAAGAGAGAAGGGCGCTTAGAGGATCCGTTCATTGAGTATTAGGAGGATATAGAGGGATTGCTGAGAATTAGTTAAGAAAATCTCTGGAAGCAGCCAATCTGCCCCCAAAAAAGTTGGCTGGATACTATTTGCGACTGTGTTTGGGCTATTCCAAATAGAATGAATGACTGCATAAGATGATATTTTCAACTTATCTGGAAGCTTAATCACAATCTATGTAGTAGATGACAGTTTTCCAGGTTAACCAGGTATCAAATCGTGTAGCTCCTTTTCCAAGCCTGGCTAGATTCAGGGACAAACCTTTCCGACAATCTAACCGAATTTCGATGAAATGGCATAGGGGTTAGACCATTAACTTTTTCAAAACACCCCCTTAATTTTCATTAATTTTTATTAAGCATTGTTGAAACCTGACCATGGCTTGCTAAAAAAGCTGGGAAATCTATAGCCTTACACAAACGGTTCAGGGCAGGGAATGAAAGGGAGGGTGGAGCTTTTCCCCGGTCAGGGATAAAGTCAACGTCAATCAAGTCAACGTCAATCAAGTTAATGCGGTGAGTAGTCAGTCATCAATGAGCGAAAAAGATAGGAAGAGCAGAAAATTTAGATTCACCCCAGGATTTTCCCTTTTGCTGGAAGGGGCGATCGCAGCGATCGCCTTAACAGGGGTTGTTCTGATCCAACACGCCCAACTCAATCGTCCCTCTCTCTGGGTTTCGGATCCAAATCAGGCTGAAAAACAAGAATCCATCCGTTTAGATCTGCTGAGTAAGTCTCCCACCTTCGGGTTTAGTAATCTGATAGCAGACTGGACTTTTCTAAACTTCCTCCAGTACTACGGCGATACTCCCGTTCGAGAAAAAACTGGCTATTCACTCAGCCCTGCCTATTTTGACATCATCACCCGCTTAGATCCTCGCTTTGAAGATATCTATCTGTTCCTATCAGGAACTCTTTCCTACCAACTGGGTAAACCTGACTTAGCGATTCAGATGATGAACCGGGGTACAGAGGCCCTTTCTCCCCAAATTAATCCGAAGTCTTATCAGGTCTGGCGCTTTAAGGGACTGGATCAGCTATTGCTGTTGGGAGATGTTCCCGGCTCTATCCATTCCCATCAAATGGCAGCTAAATGGGCCCAGGGTACACCCGATCAAAATCTGGCACCCATTTTCCAGCAGGTGGTTGAGTTCCTTCGCAAAGATCCCAACAGCGTTCCAGTGCGGCTCCAATCCTGGGCAACGATTTATAGTCAGGCCGCTCAGGTGAAAGATAAACAATTCCAAGCACGAGCCAAGCAGGAAATTGAAAAGTTGGGTTGGCAACTGCAACTGAAAGATGGGAAATTGCATTTGGTGCCAAACAACCCTCAATCGAAGCCTGCCAAGCCCTCCGGAGGGGAGGCAGCGAGTCAATCAGCCGATCGCTAATAGAACTACAACAACAAAAATAAAGTTTTGAAAGGGGTGAAGGGGTTCCACCCACCATTCCAAGGGGAGCAGGGGGATGGGGAGGTGCCTTCAGCATAGTTGGCCAATTCACACTGCCGGGTACGGGTGATCTGGATAGGTCCATAGTTGCTGACCTGGAATCCAGGGTTTTTAGCCTCCCTTCTTTGTAG
>JBAUTA010001143.1:0-1955 GCA_049581985.1 Kovacikia sp. | reverse complement strand
GCCTCAGGGTGGTGCCAGAATTGCCAGCATCCAGCACATCCAGGGGTTCTAACAGGTGCCCTAGCCCAACCCCCCGAACCCTTACCTGGGTTGTATTCAGGTCTGAAATTTCGGCTCCCATTGACTGGAAGCATTTGGCAGTGCTGCGCGGGTCTTCTCCCAATAGCAACCCCTCGATCGTTGTTTCCCCCTGAGCCAGGGCCCCCAACATTAATGCCCGATGGGAAATGGACTTATCTCCTGGGATCTGAATCTGTCCTCGCAGGGAGAGACCCGCCGCTGGAGGGGCGATCGTTAAATCATGCTGACATTCAGACGCCTGTAAGGCAATTATGCTCGGAACTGACATGGGGATCGGATAAACTGACGTGGAATTGTTCTAGCAATCCTACCCTAATCAGAAAGGCTAAAAGCCTAAAATCCTAAAGGAGTAAGGCGAAAAGATAGGTCATTTCATCCTTCATCCCTTATCCTTCATACTTTTCACGCTTATGCTGCCCCACCATCGCAAACCTGTTTGTCTGTCCTTTATCTCAACAGATTTTCCTATCTGTACCGAGGTGGAGACGATCGCCACTTTGTATCCCAAAGACCAGGAGCGCTATCATTTACTGCTGACTGAACCTGTTGTTCGCGATCGGGAGATCGAAGGAGAGGATCAGCAAACCTGCCCCGTTTCTCTCGTGACTCCCCCCCGGCTCCTGTGGTTAGAGTTTTCGCCCTATCGGGTTTCCCTGACCATGCAGGGAAACGGACAATTTAGCTACCGCCATTTGCTCGAGCGAGGGATCTACGGACTCAGTCGTTACTGGCTTCACAGCGACACTGCCAGCGAGAATCGACAACTCTGCCTGCGCAATTACACCCGCAACCTGGTCCTTGAAGGAAACCCTTTACCGGATTATCTACGCATCGAATATGAACTGTGGTCCGAAAAAACCCAGCTAGGACACTATGTGATTAATTTGGAGATTCACCACTAGGCGGGAGGAAAGCTCTGTCTGGCTAACAGGCACGGACAGGTGGATAAGGGTCTCAGAATCACCCGATTTAACCCCGATCAGCACGGTGGCCTCTTCTTTACCGTCCTTGTTTGAGTCACTGAAGACGATCGTACCTGGCTGTTCGACAAGGAATACCCGCAAGTTTCGAGCCAAATTGGTGTATGTGCCGTTTTTGAGCTGCACTAGCCCCACCTGCGGAATCCGATATTGAGTGTTTTTCAACCTATTGACCTTCTGGCACCAGGATCCTTTCCCAGGCTCCCAGGCTTCCTGGGTTGTGCAGTTATACCAGGGCTTTGGAGATTCCTTGGGATGAATTTGATGCACCAGATTTACCCCCGTTTCCAGGGTTGATAAGGGCCCGATCGGAACACTATCACTCCTCAAACCCATCAAGCCCAACGACGCAGTCAACGTTAATAAAGCAATATCGCGTTGCATAATCACTTCCTCTCACCTGGAATAATCCGTTAAATGCTGGCTACCAAAGTGATATAGCACTACGCCTATAGGTTAGGACGGGGTGCAGGAGTGAAACCCCTGGCTGGGGGCCAAGCCCCCACGCCCCCTTTAATTTCAATGTCCTAACGCGCTTGCGTAGGGCTATACCAATTTTAAAGAAGGGAGGTTGCAAAGGGAGGGTAGGGTGGGTGCCCCCAGCCAGGGATCTGCCCTGTACCCCGTCCTAACTGATCTCCGTACTGCCATAACAGGAGTGTGCGGTAACTCAAGCAAACCCAAAACGGCAGCGTTAAGATTAATTGACTTTTTTGAATTTAATTTGTTTCCGCTTAATTACGATCGCGCCGACTACAGGTTCCTAGGGAGCGGGAACCATTATAGGCCAGGGAAACCTGGGAGCCTTGAGAGGGGCTTCCCCCAGACAAATCGATCAGGGTGATCACACTGGAAGGACCTTCAGTTTCCGTTCCCTCGTAGATCGGCTGTCCC
>JBAUTA010001142.1:0-3559 GCA_049581985.1 Kovacikia sp. | reverse complement strand
GAGCTTGGATGGCTTGAGTCAAATCAGCGCGGATTTGTTCAGTTGATCGAGTCGCCTCTGGCTGACGCTGAACATACACCACACACAGCAAGGTATTTTGCCCCTGAATATTGGCTCTAGTAAAACGCACGTTGGACTCAACCAATTGAACAGAGTCACTTTGCTGCACAACCTGCTGCAATTCAGCATTTGCTCGTTGAGCACGACTTGAGCGTTCTAAGTTGGGCGGGTTAGAAAATTGCCATATCAGCAAACCGATCAGCACGATCGCGCTTAGCCCCACTGAGATGGGAAACACACCGCGTTGCCCACGCTGATAACGCGCCCCCTGAGTGGATAATCCTCCAAACAAGCGAAACACCAGTGCCGCAGAGAAATTGATCCCACCCAGTTGCAGCAGTAGTAAAAAGAGTCCATTGGTGACTAAATCCCAACGTCCAATCGCCCCTGCCATGCCGACGATGCCTGCGGGTGGAGCCAGCGATGCTGCAACGAGCATTCCAGTAGCAGCACCCGATACCAAACTACTGCGATCAGACTGGATTAAGGTCAACGCTCCCGCTGCTCCCGCTGCCAGCGGAATCAAAACCGAAACGGTGGAAATTTGGCTGCTATCGATCATCAAATTGGATGGAATCTGCTGCTGGAGTATCCAACTGAGCAAAGCAGTGGTCGCGATCGTCACGCCTAAGGCGGCAAAATACCGGACAATGCTGCGCCGAAGCAGCTGGCGATCGCCCCTTGCAGTTGCTAGAGCAGTGTTCATCGCGGGACCAGCAAACGGCGCCAGCAACATCGCGGCTACCAAGAGGTAACTTGTACTGGTATACAAGCCAATCCAAACGACGACTCCGGCGATTGCTGCATAGCTGAGAAATCCTTTCCAAGACCCGGTACTTTGCAGACCTGAAAGAAAAATTTCGATCGGGCTACGCTCTTTAACATCGGTCACCTGAGTAGCAGCAGCATCGGCAGGTGGATGGAGTGCCATGATCCCGGTTGGCAGCAGGGTAAAGCTTAAATCCGGTATGTCTTGCAGTTTCTCAAGCAGCTTTTCAACCTTGCCATTGGAAATGTGAACAAATACCAGATCCAACGGTTGCTGAACTCCCACTGCTTCAATTTTTGCCAGGTTAGTGCCGTCGCAGGCTTTGGCAACCTCTAAAACAGTTTTTCCACATCCCTGCGGCACTTGCACAAGAAGCTGTCGCATTGGCTTTTTCTCATCCCCTGACCGAAACGTTTTTCCAATTCTTGAGCATCCAGCGATTCGCTCATTGAAGCTGAGCCTATGAATTAACGATGTAGCCATTCAAACACGCTCAGAGAAGCAACAGCACCCACAAAGTGGGCAGTAATGCCGCTCATGTTTGCCATTGCTACCATGATATCGATCGATCGAATTACACGAGTCGGATCGTAAATAGCAACACCTTGGGGCTGAGCGATCGCTTTAGAGAACAGTACCCCTAACGTCGCGCCTCCCCCTAAGATCGTCAGCAGCATCCCAACTAAACCGACGATCGCGCCTAAACGCAGAACATTCATGACTTCTGATTTTGCAGGGTGTCGCATGGTGTCTGCATGACGCAACCGTTTAGAAAATCGTGTTTGACGAAACGCAAAGTAAATCCCTGCTAGCAGCGCTAGAATGCCACAGACTGCCCAAAAGATTCCAATGCCAATACCTGGAGTGACACCACGGTTAAGATTCACGCCAATACCAGGAGGCACACCCGGTGGAAGTGCGGTCGCCTGACTGAAATTTCGACCCGCGATCGCAAATACAACCATTGGTAAAGCGATCGCGCCAAAGCCAATTTGGGCAGAGAGTCCAATCCACCCGGTTAGGCGCAAAACATTGCCGATTTTTTCGAGTTTTGACTCTAGTGATTGTCTTTCAACCGTTTGCATAAAAGCTCTCCCTCGATAAAACTAACGCTGGAGCAGAACTGAAAACGAAGTTTCATCGCTGTTTTCTTAAAATTTGTCATGTCAACCAAACCCTAATCATTAATAGGATTAAAGTCGTGTACCTTTTGAATTAGATAAGTCACTAAACAATTGCCACATTTACTTTCTATATTGATATCCCTCATGAGATAGAGTTCAATCTATTTCTTCCGGCAGAAATTTTTTAGGCTAAGCTGAATCAAAATTAACAGAATCAGAAAGTTGATAAGGTGTAGATCGAGCAGCTTATCCCTTTCACTCGGCTAAAGGCATAATTTTGACATTAGGACGCTGGATTGGCTTGCTTTCGCTAGTGGTTTCGCTCTATGTGCTGTGGTGAATTCGAGCGATCGTGCTGCTGTTTTTCATGGCGATTATCTTTGCTGTTGGGCTGAACCGAGTTGTACGTCAATTTCAAAAATCTAGACTTAAACAAAGCACTGCGATCGGGCTAACAATCGCGAGCTTAATCGTAGTTTCAGGACTGCTTTTAGCTTTAGTAGCTACCCGGATCACTGAGCAAGTTGACCAACTGGTTAAACTGATTCCAGGGGCGATAGCACGAGTTGCAAATCTCAACTACTGGCTACAGGAGCAGATTCCAAGTCAGCTTATTAAAAATATTCCTAACTTGAATGATTTGAGTGTTCAGCTTCAGCAAGTAGCAAACTGGACGATTATTCATTTCTATTAAGTTTTATCTAATTCTCTATCTCTATTGCTCAATGGTTTATTGCTAACTGTATTAACGCTGATGTTACTGGTAAATCCAAAGCCGTATCGCAATCTGTTGATTCAAGTATTTCCCGCATTTTATTCGAACGTGCAGATAGCATTCTCTCAAAGTGTGAGGTTGGTTTAATTAATTATCTGAGTGGGATTGCTCTAAGCATGGCTTTCATTGGTATTGCCTCAACAATAGGTTTGCTTGTGCTACAGGTTCCCTTACCCTTTGTGAATGGATTCATTGCAGGTATATCGGCATTCGTTCCCTATCTTGGGGCGATCTCCAGCGTTGTCCCGCCCGCTCTACTCGCTCTGTTGGATTCTCCATGGAAAGCGATCGAAGTGTTATCCGTCACTTTTAATGGTTAATGCTGGAGATCTGGGAACTTATCCATCAAAGGTCTTCCACTTCCATACGAAAAAGCTCTGAAGTCGCCCCCAGAGCCAAATGGGTTCACCAGGATGCTTGCTACACAGCAACGCATTCTAGTGATAGGGCTCCTTTTTCGCCGCCAAGGAAATAAATCGTTTGTGGCTTGCAAAAGCTGCGATAATGAAATCTGTACTGTTAGTCATCACCGTCGATGCGATTACTCAAAACTCTAGAGGTAAAGTGGCGCTCATTCACGGATAAGCAATCTCTTTGGAAAAGCCCCCCCTGGTGGTTGATTTTGGCTGTTCTCTCCTTGGGGATTTTATGGATTTCTCAGCCCTACCTCTGGTCTGGTGGCTTCGGCTTTGGAAAGGAACAATTGAAATGACCCCCGCTTTTCGGACAGGAGGCTAAGAGTAGTATCCATGTTCTTGAAAGGGGGCAATTATGGCAACAAACCGTCGTCAATACACCGCAGAATTCAAAGCAAAAGTCGTCCTGCAAGTG
>JBAUTA010001141.1:0-3711 GCA_049581985.1 Kovacikia sp. | reverse complement strand
TCTGCCCTGTTCGCTATTTAAATTGGATAAGGACTGCAAATAGGGGAATAACCGTTTAAGCGCCTGGCGAGTCACGACTCGCCAGGCGCTTAAACGGCTCTAATAAAAAAGTCCGACGCCTAACAGGGCGATCGGCTAACTGCTATCCTTCTTCTCCGGCTTTAGCAGGAACGACCTGCACCTCTACCGTCGCACTGACTTCCGGGTGCAGCTTAATGTCTACTTTATAAGAACCCAGCTTATGAATATCGGGCACCGTAATCCCGCGACGATCAACCTCCTGGCTGGACGCTTCCAAAATAGCCGTCGCCACATCCTGGCTGGTGACCGTGCCAAAAATCGCTTCCTTCTCCCCAGCTTGCTTGGCGATCGTAAAACGCCCAATGGTTTCCAAAGCCTTTTTGCGCGTTTCTGCCTGCTGTTTTTCCTCCAGCCGCCGCTGCCGCTCTAGCTCCTTACGCCGTTCTACCTGCCGTAGAATGCCAGGAGTGGTGGGAACCGCTACGCCTTGAGGAATCAGGTAGTTACGAGCATAGCCAGGAGCAACCTCAACCAGATCCCCGCTCTTACCTAATTTGCTGACATCTTTACTAAGAACTAACTGAACACGCTTCGCCATAATATTTCCGGTAATTGAATAAGGGACTTCCAAGACTGGAGTTGATGGCTCACCATCTTGACCAGTACCTCGTTCAGCATCTCACTCAACATTTGAACGATCACTGCCTGAGTCATTGGATTCTAACCACAGATTTACAATCCTACCGCACTAAAGGGTAGGATTGCCAGCATTTTTGACATAGCGATCGCACCATTGCACCATTTCCCAGAGCACATGCCCAACGGCTTCCCGGGAGCGATAGCTGTGATCTTCCAGGGGCAGCATCACCTGCCGAACCGTTGCGCCCAATCCCTTGAGTGCTTCATAAAAGCGTTCGGTTTGCAGCGGGTAGGTGCCAGCGTTGCTGTCGTCGGCTCCATGAATCAACAGCAGCGGGGCAGTAATTTTGGCCGCATGGGTGAACGGTGACATCTGAATATAGGGGGCTGCCGCTTCCCAGAAATTGCGCTGTTCGCCCTGAAACCCGAAGGGGGTTAAGGTGCGATTGTAGGCTCCGCTTCGGGCAATCCCGGCACGAAAAAGGGTGCTGTGCGCTAGCACGTTGGCCGTGGTGAAAGCTCCGTAGGAATGACCACCCAGACAGAGGCGATCGCGGTCTGCTATCCCCCGATTTACCCCATAGTCAATCGCTGCTTCAATTCCCGCTAAAAGTTGCTCAACATACGTATCATTGGGTTCAGCCTCCCCTTCACCAATAATTGGCAAACTGGGATCATCCAGAATGGCATAGCCCTGAGTTAACAAAAACAGAGCCGAAGTCCCTGCAGGACGGCTAAAGGTATTTTCAGCGATCGTCACCTGACCCGCCAGTTGCTTGTCTTTGAACTCGGCTGGATAGACCCAGAAAACGGTGGGTAAGGGGCCATCTCTCTCTGGCTCATAGCCTGCTGGTAGATATAAGCGGGCAGAAAGCTGCACCCCGTCCGATCGGAGATAGTGGACAACTTCTTTATGAATGCCAAGAAATTGGGGGGCGGGGTCAGGGTAGTCGGTGAGGGGCACCCGTTGCTCATCGGCGTGGGTATACAGAAAGTAGTTGGGCGGCTCGATTTGGGATTGGCGATGGGTAATCAGCCGATGTGCCCCATCGTCTAGCAAGGCCACCACAGACTCAAAGTAAGGAGCTTGACATTGCCAGAGGCGTTGGGTTGTAGCAGTGCTTAAATCCAGCCGATCCAGGAAAGGATAAACTCCATCCGGTGAGGCTCCCCGACCGCTGAAATATAACCCATTCCCATCGGGGGTAAAGCGCAACAGATACTTGCCGCCTTGGGGGGCAGGCACCTGCCGGGGCATTCCCGGATCGCTGTAATGGTCTTCAAAGCTACGTTCTACTAAAAGTTGGGGTGGGGTTTCCGGTCGATTTGGTTGAATCCGCCAGATGCGTTGCTGACGGGTGTCATACTTTTGTTCCCAAACCAGTGCCACATCCTCTCGCCCCCACCGCACACGACGAAAGCGATAGTGTGATCGCCACAATTCCTGCGGTTGACCTGTAAACGGAGCATCCAACTCTAGCAGGACATCCCGATGGGGGACATCCTGGGCTGGATCTCCCCCATCCAACGCTTCTACCCAGGTCAGGGTGGCAGGGCGATCACAGCGCCAGGAAACCCGTCTCGGTCCCGCCCGCACCGCATCAAACCTGGTCGAAAGATTATCTGCCAGAGGGAGATCCGCCAGTTCGCGCAGTGGGGTCCCTGTACAGTCGAGAATTTGGATGCGGGTTGGGAAGTGGGACGCAGGCAATTGATAGGAATAGGGACGGTGTAAGGTCGTCAAGACCACATAGTTGCCATCCGGCGAAGGTTTGGCTTCGTCAATCAGACAGGCAGGGACAAGTTGAGAGCGCTGCCCGTCCAGGGTTACCAGTTCCAGGGTTGAAGCAATATAGTATTCAAATAGCGCCTCATCATGGATATTTTGCAGCAGGTTCGTGTAAGTTCGGCTGGGGGTTTTGCGGCCCAAATTTTCTTGAATAATGGGCCCGTTCGGAACAGGTGACTGGATTGGCGGTTCCCCCCGATCGCCGGGAATAACTTTGCAGAGAAACGCCTCATCGGACAGCCAACGGAAGGGGGGGCCATAGGCAGCATTCAGGATAGGATCCGTCACCCGGCGGGGAATTCCCTCAGCCAGATCGACCATCCACAGTTCGATGCCGTTGGCCCAGGTTAGCGTAAATGCCAACTTGCCGCCGTTGGGTGACCAGCGCAGGAACCCAATACGGGCAGCATCCGGCAGTGGCATCAGCCGGGCTGGATGAGACTCCAGGGGTTTGATCCGAATGCTGCGATAGCCAAAATGGCGAGCCGGTCCATTGGTTTTGGGGTTAAGCCGAAATCCGGCAACCGCAACTTCTGGCTCCGCCAGTTCTGCGATCGCGGGCAAGAGGGGCTGATCCAGTTCCACAAACCATTGATGGTCGGGAGAAAGCATCACAGCCGGGGCTGGCAATGTATCCAAAATTTGATTAATCGGCTCTGGCGGAGATTTCCAGCCAGTTAAGGAAGCGGCAGACTGCGGCATCTCCGTCTGCTGGGAGGGTGCCAGAGGAGAAGCTTTCTGCCAATTCTCAGCATTGGCCTCATGGATAAAGGATCGCCCACCTGCGCTACCTGTTGGATCAACCATTCGCTTTTTGCCTGGAAAAATTGCCGATCTACGACTACTAATTTAAGGGGAAATGACGGCAAATTGAAAAGAGAGTGGAGGGAGTCTCACCCCCTCTCAGCAACCCTTGAATTTACAGCCCCAGCAAATCGTCTAATTCGCTCAGTGCTTCACATCTGCCAGGGTAGGCTACCTCAGCCCCCATTTTCGGGGAGAGCATAGTCCAGTCAGTCTGGGAGACGGGCATCTGAACCGATCGACTCAGGTAATCATCCGCATACCTGCGAAAGACGGCTTCTACGGCTGCACGAGCATTCTTCAGCCCCCACTCAGAGGCGATCAGCTTTGCCTTTTCCATGACATCTTCGCTCAGTCTTATTTTGTTGTCATACATAGCTGTGCTCCATTCACAACAGGAAATAAACCACGGACATTAGCAAACTGAGGGTCGCCCATGACAGCAAAGAGCTTGCGCC
>JBAUTA010001140.1:0-1517 GCA_049581985.1 Kovacikia sp. | reverse complement strand
CAAGTAGGTCGGCCTAGTTTATAGCCCTTTTCAAGGGTGCGAGGTACAGTGAGGGTGCTTCGCGCCCCACTGTACCTCACATTTCTGTACTTTACCCAATTGCAAACCGCCATAATTGTAAGAAGACAGAGGGGGATGGGGAGGTTTTGCCCCCATCGCTGGGTTCCATCTGTCGTGGTTGCTTTTCAAATGGGGATTATAGCCGTAGCCATACTGGTTAGGAGGGGGGGCAGGGGTGGAACCCCTGGCTGGGGGCAACGCCCCCACTCTCCCCTGAGTCCTCTGTCCTAATCAAACTGGCAACAGCTATACGTGAATATCCCTACGGCAGAACTTAACTTTCCTTCCGCCTGCCATAGCTGAAAATCCCCTGAAATGCGGTTTCTTCCGCAACCTTTTTGCCTTCATTGAGAAGATAGTCGAAGAACGTTTGGGCAATGATAGACAGTTGTTTTCCAGAAGGATAGATGACATACCAAGAGCGCTGAATGGGGAAATTTTCCACGTCCAATATGGTGAGTGGGCTGTTAGTTCCCTCTAAGGCCAGGGTATGCAACGATAGGACGGAAATGCCGAGTCCCCCTGCGATCGCCTGCTTAATTGCCTCATTGCTGCCCAGATCGAGCTTGACCTTAAGTTCCAGTCCCTGCTCATCAAAAAGTTTCTGCACAGCTTTACGCGTCCCCGATCCCGGTTCTCTCATAATGAAGGGCTCTTCAGCCAATCGAGTTAAGGAAATATTTTTCTCCCCTGCCAGGGGATGATGACGTCGCGCTAGAACCACGAGAGGATTTTCTAGAAAAGGATGCACTGCTACATCCAGGTCACTAGGAAGTTGGCTGAGGATATAAAGGTCGTCGCGGTTATCCACCAGTCCTTCAATAATTCGTTCGTGGTTGTCAACGGTGAGCGAGACATCAATACCAGGATAGCGTTCGCAAAATGGACCCAGAAGACGGGGAATCACATATTTAGCCGTAGTAACCACTGCCAGCCGCAGGGAGCCTTGCTTTAGGCCCTTCAGACCGGAGATCGAAGTCTCGAATTGAGAGAGGCGATCGAACACCTCCTGGCAAGTCATGTAGAGCTCCTTTCCAGCTTCCGTTAGATACAGCCGTTTGCCAACCTGTTCAAACAAGGGCAAGCCAACCGCCTTCGACAGTTGCTTCACTTGCATGGAAACGGTGGGCTGGGTTAAAAACAGCTCTTCAGCAGCACGGGTGAAACTACTATGACGGGCAACTGCCTCGAAAACCTTGAGTTGATGGAGCGTTGCGTTTTTCAAGCCGTTCTCCTTGCGGGCGTAAACATAGATAATACTCTATTTATCCAAGAATATAGATAATGCTCTATTCCTCTAATCAGAAATCACGATTTCTATTTATAGGGTTCAACAGTATTATCTCTAATTAAGAGCCTAATGCTCCCTTCCATCTAGCGTTGCACAGTCAGAATTTTTTCTCCATGTGCAACGCTTTTTCTATTCTTATGCCAATTTAAATAGCGAACAGGGCAGA
>JBAUTA010001139.1:0-2547 GCA_049581985.1 Kovacikia sp. | reverse complement strand
GGAGGGGGGAGGGACTTCTCTGCCTTCTGCCTGCTCCCAATGCGCTAAACCCCCATTCCATCACCATCCCACCCAACAGAATAGTTGTCCAGGTGGTGAGACTCAGGGTAGGAGAAGCCTGGTAGATGGCGGCGGCGATCGCGGCCAGTCCAGTGGCGTGGGTCAGGTAAATGAGGAGAACCTCCGAGTGGCGGCGTCTGCCCATCACCACACCTGCCAGGGTGAGGGTGGAGAATAGCAGGATAAGCGCTCGCACCAGGGAGTTGCCGCTGCCCAGCACGACGAGGACAAGCCCCAGTACCAGTGCCAAAGATTCTGCCTGTTTTGCCAGAGCGGGCCGTCGCCAGCGGCGCAGATGGGACGCCAGAACCACAGTGAACACCAGATAGGGAAAGAACCAGAGTCCCAGCAGAGCCTCTGGCATGGCATCGGAGCCAGCCAGTTGGATGCAGGTGGTGATCACCTGTTGCTGCCAGTTTGGGGGAATCACACGCCAGAGCAACCAGACCAGTTGCAATCCCACCAGAAACCCGGCAGTGAGATACTGCACCTGTCCCGATCGTCGCAGATAATCTGCTAACAGCCACAGACCCAACCCACTGATAGCAACTGCCTGCCAGGGGGGGGTGAGCGTCACCGTCACCAACCAACCCATCAGCAATAATCCGGTCCCCACCTGTGCCCATATCGTCCGGGCAATTTCCCGCCGTGACAACCAGCACAATAACCAGCCACAAATTCCCGCCGCCAACCCTAAGCGGGTAATTGGCACCTGGACGACAAACACTGCCCTGGCAATGAGTAAAAGAGCGCTGAAGGCAACGGCAATGAAGCCCGAGGAAAGAGGGTGGGGGGCTAGGGGGGAGGAGGAGGGCACTTCTGCTTCCCCCCCTTCCCCAATCTCCCTCCCCTCCCCATCTCCCCTCTCTCCCCTGCCCCTGCCCCGATCCTGATAGACCAGTGTTAGGGAGGCGGCGATCGTCCCTGCATAGGTTGCGATCAGGGGCAGGTCACTCCACTCCCAACCCCAGTGCAGCCAGCTCAGCAGGATCGCAGTTCCTAAGATCAGGCGGGTGTTGCCTGGTTCAGCAGGAGTGGGTTTGAGCAGGAAAACAATGATGGCGGTAAGCAGCAGAGCGGCGATCGCCGCTAAGCCGAAACCAACGCTACTGCGGCTGAGATGGAAACTATCCATCATCCAGAAGTTGACCGGGATCAGCAGCAGGGTCGCAATCTGCACCATACGGCTGGTCAGGCGCAGGTTAGGGCGTCGCCCTGTTAAATAGCCCACCCCCCAGAATGCCAGCGTATAGGCCAGTAAAATTCCGTATTGCCCGACTGGAGAGAAGTTTTGCCATTGGCTGGCTGCCAGAACTCCCGACGACACCACCACCATGAACACGCCCAAAAACAGCAGCCAGACGACGCTGAGTTCCGCCATGAAGGACTCGGCCATTTGAGCCAGCCAACCAGTCGGACGGGATCGGGGGGAAGTTTCAGAAGCAGCCCCAGCAGGGGATGCCGTCAAGTCTGGGGGCAATTCTGACAAAAAATCCTGCTCAACTTGAGCAACCGCTGCGGCAGGTTGGCGGACTGCACAGACAAGATTTGCCGCGCAGATTTGCCGCACCGTCTCATCGGACAACAACCCCAAACGCAGCCACCCATCTAAACCCTCCAACAGTGCCGGATGGGCTGAACGAACCACCAATTCCAGAATAATTTGGCGATCGGCAGGGGAAGTCATGAACGATTTATGGTTTAAGGGCTGTTAGGCGATTATTCAATGCATCGCGTGCCTGCTCCCGGTCATCGAAATGAATCTTTTCAGTCCCCAAGATCTGGTAGTCTTCGTGCCCCTTCCCGGCAATCAATACCCCATCGCCTGGTTGGGCTTGCAAAATAGCTGTCCGAATCGCTTCAGCCCGATCGCCAATTACCTGTAGCGTTTCACTTGAGCGGGTTTCAGCATCAAGGATTCCCGTCACGATGTCCTGCAAAATTCGCTGGGGGTCTTCTGTGCGAGGGTTGTCAGAGGTGACAATTGCCTGATCGGCAAGGTCCGCCGCAATTCGCCCCATTTGGGGACGCTTGCCTCGGTCGCGATCGCCCCCACAGCCAAACACACAGATCATTCTGCCCCGAATGAAGGGGCGAGCCGCCTTGAGCAAATTTTCCAAACTGTCGGGCGTGTGAGCATAATCCACAATCACGCTAATGTCTTGTTTGGGAGAAATATGTACCTGCTCCATCCGTCCTGGAACCCCGCCGAAGAGGGGCAACGCTGCCACAATCTGATCTAACTCCAAGCCCAGGTATAACACCGCTCCCACGGCTGCCAACAGGTTAGACAAATTAAACTGCCCAACCAGCGGCGATCGAAACTGCCGCTCTCCCTGGGGAGTGTGCAAAATTCCACTGACCCCATCGGCCCCATAGGAAAGGTCACGGGTCCATAAGTCGGCGCTGGAGTCGTGGGTGCTATAGCTCCAGACCTGCGCTTGCCCTACCTGCTGCATCAATTGGCGGCCGTAAGGATCATCCTGA
>JBAUTA010001138.1:0-9944 GCA_049581985.1 Kovacikia sp. | reverse complement strand
GTTCTGACCTATGTTCAAGGTCGTGACCTCTACATTTTTGATGGTTTTGTGGGAGCCGATCCTACCTATCGCTTCGGTGTTCGTGTGATTAATGAACTCGCTTCCCAAAATCTCTTTGCCCATCAGTTATTTCTGCGCCCCACGGTCACAGAGTTAGCCAATTACGCTGCTGACTTCACGGTGATTGCGCTACCAGGGCTGCATGGAATTCCCGCAACTGATCACATTCATAGCGAAGCCTTTATCGTGCTGCATTTAGCTAAAAGGCTGGTGATCATCGGGGGGTCTCGATATGCCGGGGAAATCAAAAAGTCTGTTTTTTCACTCATGAACTATTTCATGGCAAAGCAGGATGTGCTGCCCATGCATGGCGCGGCAAATCTTGATGAGCATGGACACACGGCTCTATTTTTCGGTCTTTCCGGCACTGGCAAAACGACCCTGTCCGCAGATCCCGATCGTCGTCTGATTGGCGATGATGAGCACGGATGGTCGCCGCAGGGCATCTTCAATTTTGAGGGCGGTTGTTATGCCAAGACGATTCGCCTTTCCCAGGAGCATGAACCGCAAATTTGGTCGGCGATCCAATTTGGAACTGTGTTGGAAAACGTTGTGCTGGACCCGGAAACCGACGAGCCAGATTACGACGATAGCAGCCTCACCGAAAATACCCGAGCGGCTTACCCGTTGCGGTATATTCCCAACTGTTCCCTGACTGGTATGAATCCGCATCCTAAAACGATCTTCTTCCTCACGGCTGATGCCTTTGGCGTGCTACCTCCGATCGCAAAGCTGACTCGTGAGCAAGCCATGTATCATTTCCTATCCGGTTACACCAGCAAATTGGCGGGTACGGAACGGGGCATCACCGCACCGCAGGTGACTTTCTCTGCCTGCTTCGGACAATGCTTTTTCCCACTGTCTCCTCTGGTTTACGACGAGATGTTTGGCGAACGCCTGCAACAACACCCCGAAACGCAGGTTTTTCTGATAAACACGGGCTGGTCTGGAGGTTGCTATGGGATTGGGCAGCGAATTGCGATTAAGCATACCCGCGCGATGGTTTCTGCTGCACTTACCGGCAGCTTGGGGCCGGTTGACTATACTCCCCATCCCATCTTTAAGGTGTTAGTGCCAAATCGGGTGCCTGGTGTACCTGACGAAATTCTCAATCCCAAAATGGTCTGGGATGATCCCATCGCCTACGATCAGCAGGCTCAAACTCTTGCCAGACAGTTTGTCGAAAATTTCAAGCAGTTTTCCAGCGCTCGCCCAGAAATTATTGCAGCAGGTCCTGATGCGGGATAGGTCAATGGGGTGCCAGTCAGGGAGCCCTCAAGTCACTCAGGCAATTCAGAAACGAATTGTATTGAAGTAGGGATTGAGAAGCATTTGGAGGGACAATAGAGGTAGAGAGGAGCATCGTGATCATGAGGAGCAAATCAAGTAGTAGGGGGTCAACGTATGAGACACACTACTCTATTCCCAGATGAATTTAGGGATTTAATGATTGGGCTGATTGCCCTCCTGTTGGCAGTCATAGTCTGGGCTATTGTAATGGTTCCAGTAGCAGTCTAGGAGCCTGTCAAGAAGTTTTTGGGGATGAATCTTCGTTAAACAATAGCCTCCCAAAGATAGGGGTGAATGCGATTAGCCCTGGCTTTGTACCCACAAAAGTTCAAAGCGCAGTGGGGCGGCTAACCGGGGTGCTCAACAATTTCGGCGACGATGGGGCGCAATCGGCAGCAGCGCGTAGTCCCGTTCGTAGGGTGCCATTGCTAGGGTTGCAAACACTAAACTTTGCAACATGGGGGAGTGGGGGCTTCGCCCCTTTACCCCCATCCAAAACTTTCATTTTGGTCTACTAGCCTACAGATGCGATTTGCTATCAGCGAGACCGCCCTCGCCTTAGTCCTTCTACTGGCTGGTGTGCTACTAACCACCCTTCATCATTCCTAACGATCGCTAAAACGCCAGATCTTTTGGTGTCAGGCTAAGCGGAGCCGACAGTGCAAATTCCTAATTGCACCTTAACGGTGGTTCCTGCATCTGCGGTTGATTCGATCCTGAACTCGCCGTTGTGGGCTTCGACAATGCGTTTGACGATCGCCAGTCCTAATCCAGTTCCACTTGCCTTTGTGGTGAAAAAGGGTTTGGTTAGTTTTGGTAACACCTCTGGGGGAATCGGTGGGCCGCCATTATGCACCTGAATAGAAACCTGCTGTTGTTCAACTTCCTGAATCCGGACGGTGACGGTTTCTCCGTCGCTGACTGCCTCGCAGGCATTGGTCACTAAGTTAATCAGCACTTGCTTCAACTTATCCCGATCTGCCAGAACAGGGATCGGTTGTGATGCGGTAATCAGCTCCAAAGGTTTTGTTGAAACGATCGGAATTGTCTGTAAGGCACTCAAGGTTTCGCTAACCAGGCTATTGAGTTCCAACTGCGAGCGCTGGAGTGTTTGGGGGCGGGCATAGAGCAGAATCTGATTGAGCAGACGTTGTAACCGATCGGCCTCATCCAACGCCAGGGAAAGATATTCCTGAAATCGCTCTGAAAGTTGGAGCTTCTTAAAGGAAGTTAAGCCCATGGAAATGGTGGTTAATGGATTCCGTACTTCATGGACAATCATGGCTGCCAGCTCACCAATTTCTGCAAGCCGTTCCAGGGCTTTTTCAGCCTGCTTAAGCATCGTAATGTCGGTTGCTACAGCTAGCAGGCAGGGCTCATTCTCGAGATGAATCACCTCTGCTGAAAATAGCCCTGGAAATACTTCCCCTGATTTTTTGCGGAAATTGACTTCTAAATTAGCAACCGTTCCCTGCTGTTGCAGCAGTTGCTTAATTGCCTCCTGATCTTCTGTCTTTGCCCAAATATTTAGTTCCAGCCCGTTCCGACCGAGTATTTCCTCACGGCGATAGCCTAACATTCGCAGGCAACTGTCATTCACCTCAATATAACGACCGTCCCTCAGCGTGCTGATGGTAATGGCGTCAGGGGAAGACCGAAAGGCGGTGGAAAACTTTGTCTCAGAAATTTGTAAGGCTTCCTCCGCCTGTTTGCGCTCCATCTCGGCAACAGCGCGGGCCGCAAAAATTTCTAGCACGGCCTGATTGCGAGGCTTATTCTCCATCGGTCGATCGTCAAGAACGGCCAGGTGCCCCAGTAGATTGCCCGTGGAGTCCATCAGGGGGATTCCTGCATAGCTCTGGATCTGGAGTAATTTCAGATCCTTATCATCGGGAAAGAGGGACTGTAACTGTTCGGGAAAACATTGATAGCCTTTACTGTGGATAATTTGATCACAGGGAGAACCCTGCAGATTGTACTCAAAATTATCGCCAAATTCGCTTCCCTGCCAGAAGGCAAAGCTCCGAACGCGGGTAGGTACTAAATCCACACACTCACTAATGAAGGCATAGCGAACTTCCAACGCTTGCGCCAGGGAACGAACCAGCGATCGAAAGAAATCTTCTCCCACAACTGGCACGGTTCCTTCTACAATCATCCGGAGGGTTTGTTCTGAGCGCTGACGTTCAACGATTTCAGCCTGTAGGCGATCGTTGGTCTGGGTCAATTTTGCAGTTCGTTCCTGCACCCGTAACTCTAGCTGGTTATACAGTTGGGCATTATCAATGGAAATCGCCGCCTGGGTTGAGAGAAATTGCAAAATCTCCAATCGATCGGGGGTAAAGGCATCTGTGATCAGGTTATTTTCCAGATATACAACGCCAGAGAGCTTTCCCTGATAGACCAAGGGCGTGCAGAGAATGGATTTTGGCTGATGTTCCAGAATGTAGGCGTCCTGGTTAAACCGATAGTCTTGCGTAGCCTGGTTGAGGACGACACTTGCCTGAGTTCGAACCACATAGTTGACGATCGCCCAGGGAATCCGGTTTCCTGCGGTTTCACGATCGACGGAAAGGGCTTGCAGAACTAAAATGCCGCTGGGCTCTATCCTCCCTTCCGCTTCGATGCGCAACTGGCCGTGGGTTTCCAGGAGCAGGTATCCCCGCTCGGCTCCAGCATTTTCAATCAGAATCGCCATCAGTTTTTCCAGGAGCTTAGCCAGCACAATCTCATCGGAGAGCGCCTGCGAAGCCTTCATCAAGGCTGCTAAATCTAAGGCAGCGGTGCCGGTGCTGCTGGTTGCGGTGGGAGAAGAGGACCGCTGCTGGCGGGCAATGGGGGCAGTCTTTTCGAGCAACCGATCAAAAAACTGCGGATAGCGTTGGTCGAGATCCTTCACTTTCGCGGCTGCCCCCCAGCGAGCGTAGCAGTAACGCGCATCGAGCAAATAGGCTTGAGCCACTTTTGCCTTACCCTTAGCCAGATAAAATTTACCTGCCAGTTCATTCGCCAGGGCTTCTTCATTGACATAGCCGTGTTTCTGGGCAAGATCGATGGCCCGATCATAGGCATCGGCTGCTTCAATTTCTTGACCCAAAATTCGGTGTTGTTCTGCTTCAACCAGATAAAACTTATGCAGATAATTCATCGGCCCGTGGTTCGCCCACTGCTCCATCTTTTGTTGGTTGGCAGCAATTTTCTGGAGAAAGTATTGCTGCTCGGAGGGGGAGACATCAGAAAAAACCGCAATTCTCACGAGGGAATCGTAAAAGTAGAAAATGGGAACCACCAGTAGCCCAACGGCACCCTGGGAAATCAGTTGATCGGTTGTTGTCGTATAGTCTGCTGCCTCAGCAAAGTCCTGAAACAAATAGCAGAGCATCAGCTTATTCAGAAATAGGTGAAACAGCAGGTATTGATTATTGGCTGCCAGAAGTTGGGGCAGAGTTTCGGTTTCGTTGTAGCGGTTACCTACTAAACGACAGGGATTTTCGGATTGTCCGGTCAGGTTCAAAATAACCTGCCAATAAATATGCGTCAAACTGAGTGGGAGCTGTTGCTTGAACTGGGCGATCGTGCCCTCATAACTGGCAATTTCCTGCTCCAGCAGATTGAGTTCCCGCCCTACCAGATAGGAATGGTAAAAGCGGAAGGCGATCGCAAAGGTTGCATATTCCAGATCGCCCGTTTCTAACCCATGCTGATAGGCTTCTAGTAAGGGATTCAGCGTTTCCTTCAGATGTTCCCGCCAGTGTTTGAGGTACATATTCACCAGCAGGGTTGTTTTGGGAACGAATTCCTTAGCATTCAGTCGAGATTGCAGGGTTGAAGCCAGTTGCGCAAACTGGTAAGCCGCCGTAATATTCTCTTCAACACCGCATTGGATCATGCCATAGTCGGCATACCCAAACGCGGAGCCAGGCGCATTGCCATAATTGATGGAAAGTTGAACCTTATGGAAAACCATTAATTCCCAAAGTTCCGGTGCCAGAAAGTAGGTTGGGGTGCAAACACTGGCGATCACTTGCATCACGGCTAGTTTGTAAGGATCGCTCATTTGCGGTAAGTCAACCAGTTCCTCAACTTGTTTTTTAGTCAGAATGAGTTTTGTTTCAATCAGCCCTTGGGTAATATCTTGCTGGGTGGGTTGTTCAGGCAATTTTGTGCCCAATTTTTCCAGGGCTTGCAGTGATGTATGAATGGCATCCATCAGCTTGTTTTGAGCGATGTAAGCCTGAATTCTAACCAGATGGACTTTGGTTTGTTCCAGGGTTGTTTTGGCGTGACTTAAAACTTCTGCAACTTGCTGTTCCATCTCCTCAAAATTGCCAGTCAGGTAAGCCGCCTCTGCTAACGATTCGCTGAGTTCCAGGGTTAGCTGATAGGTTTTATGCCAGCTATCTTCAGACAGCAACGCGTGACCTGCTTTTAAATATTTCAGAGCAGGGCCATAGGCGATCGATGCCTTTGCCTTTTTGCCTGCAATCAAGTTAAGCTGCGCCAGGTGATCTTTTTGATCGGGTTCCGTCATGAGTGCTGAACCCAGGTTCAGTTGGTTCACAATCTCAAAAATCCGGTCTTCAAGTAAGGCAGGAGCCGTGGATTTCAGGAATTGTTGACCAACGTTCAAATGATAGAGCGGTTTCTCTGCTTCCGAAATAAGGGAATAGGCCGCCTGCTGAATGTGATCGTGAAGAAATCGATAAGTTAGGCCTGCGGGCGTCAGCAGCCAGGACTCAGACGAGAGTGGTGGCGTGTCGAAGGGTGAACTTTGACCGTTCAGTTCGGCGTTCTGCACGCCCAAATATTGGTTCAGATATTTATAACCATCCCCAATCGGGGCAATTAAACCCTGTTGCATGGCTGACCAAAGGTCAGTAGCCGCTTGCTGTGGCGATCGTTGACTGACGACAGCAAGCGTCTGTAGATCAAACTGATTACCGATACAAGCCGCCAGGGACAAAATTTGTTGGCTTGCGTCAGAAAGCTCTCGAATTCGCGCTGTCACTAACTCGCTCATACTATCCGGTAGCCGTGCTGCTCGAATCTGGCTGAGATCCCACTTCCAGGTGGGGGGATGGGGGGATGGGGAGGGAGTAGGGGAGAGTCTGCCCTGAGTTCCTGACTCCCTGGTGGTTTCCTGGTTCCCATTCCCGGTTTCGTCGCCTGCTGCCCAGTCAGCGTTGAAGCGAATCAAGTTTTCGGTGTACAGTGCTTTCAGAAATTCATTGATAAAAAAGGGATTGCCGCCTGTTTTTTGAAGGGTCAGTTCTGCCAGAGGGAGCGATCGCCCCTGTTCACAGTGCAGTGTCTCCTGAATTAAACGATTAATATCGTCTAACCCTAGGGGCAACAGCTCAATTTGATGAACGATTCCGCCAGCCTTGCGAATTTCATCTAGCGTTTGGGTCAATGGATGGGAAGCGCTGATCTGATTTTCCCGATAGGTTCCAATTAGCAGTAAATGCTGGCGATCGAGGACGGTCATTAATTGCTGAATTAATTTTAGCGAGGCCCCATCCGCCCATTGCAGATCATCCAAAAACAGAATCAGCGGATGAGTGGACTCCCTATTCGTGGCCTCAAGGGGTTGGGTAAATGCACGCACAAAATTCTCAAAGATTAAATTAAATCGGTTTTGAGATTCAGCGGGCGGTAGTTCAGGCACCCCTGGCTGTTGACCAATAATCAGTTCTATTTCTGGAATAACTTCAATCAACACCTGACCATTACCGCCCAAGGCCGCTAACAGCTTTTCTTGCCAATAGGCAAGTTGCTGTTCATCCTCTGTCAACAATTGCCGAACCAATTCTTGAAACGCCTGGATCAACGCGAAATAGGGAGTGCTGCGCTGAAGTTGCTCATACTTGCCCGCAATCAGATACCCTCGCTGGCGGCTAAGGGAGCGGTAGAGTTCTTTGACCAGACTCGTTTTGCCGGTACCAGAATAGCCAGAGACAAGCATCAGTTCGCTACGGCAGGGAGGGGAGGGTGCAAAAGCGAGGGAAGGTGAGCATGGTTCCCCTTCTCCCACAACTCGCTCAAAGGCCGCCAACAACTCAGCCACCTCCCGCTCTCTACCGTACAATTTTTGGGGGATTTGAAACTTGCTAGAAATATCCCAGCATCCCAGGGGAAAAGGTTCAATCCGCTGAGTTTGCTGAAGTTGGTTCAGACATTCCTGCAAATCTGCTTGAATCCCATAGGCACTTTGGTAACGATCTTCCGCAGTCTTTGCCAGCAGTTTCATAACGATCTGGGAGACAGCCTCAGGAATCTGGTTAATCGGGTGGGGCGGATGGGCGTCCGGGGAAGGCGGGTCCTCCGGATGGGGAGGAGGAGCTACCATATGGGGTGGCACGGGTTGCCTGGCAATGTGGCAGTGAACCAATTCCATGGCATCGGTGGGTTCAAACGGCAGGCGATCGCACAACAACTGATACAACGTCACCCCCAGGGAATAGAAATCAGTTCGATAATCCATAGCCCGATTCATGCGCCCAGTTTGCTCTGGCGACATATACGCTAAGGTTCCTTCTAGAATGCTGGGATGACGAAGCGTTGGGTTTTCCTGGGACAAAACGGTAGCGATGCCAAAGTCAATGATTTTCACCTGTCCGGTTTTCGGATTAAGCACAATGTTGGACGGGTTGATGTCCTTGTGCATAATCTGGTGTTGATGAATTTCACCCAAAATCGCGGTAATTTGAATCGCCAGGGTGAGGAATGTCTCCAGATTAAACGGGCGATATTGCAGCCAGCGATGCAGGGATTCGCCACCAAAATCTTCTAAAACGATCGCAGGGCTTTGGTGATGGCTTTCCAGGCTATAGGCTTTAACCACCCCTTCCAGATCCAGACTCTGGAGGATATCATATTCGGTTTGAAACCGGGCAATTGCCGCAGGGGAAGGATACTCCTGCCTTAATACCTTAAGCACTACAGAAGTCTGATCGGAAACACGCTGCGCCCGGTAGACTAGCGATCGATCGCTTTCATAGAGCTTTTCAAAAACCTGATAGTCAGGAACAGAAATCATAAGGTTCAGGAAACAGGCAGTCCGACTTTGATTAAATTTTCACTCCAGGCTTCTAAAGCATGGAGCTTTTTAGTGATCTCTTCATGCTTTGTAATACCAATTTAGAAAACAACGATTGCAGATGGGGGGTAGGGGCTTCGCCCCCAGCCAGCTTTCGACCTGAGCGCTCAAGCCGAAGGGGGTTCCACCCCTGCACCCCGTTTCCAATCTGCCCTGTTCGCTATTTAAATTGGGTATAAAATCCATTTAAATTCCTTTGAATCCCACTCTGGCCTCGATCGCTTGCTCCATGGGCAGCGATGGCATGCGATTCATGGACAGTTGGGCAGCCTGGCGCTTAATTCCAATTTGACCGAACCATAGGCCCAGCAAAATAACGCTGCCACCGAGGTATTGGGCGAAGGTGGGAACTTCTCCTAAAACCAAATAGGCTGCCAGAACGCCTGCGATCGGGGCAAATGAACCAACAATGGATGCGGTTGAAACAGAGGATGCGCGTAAGCCAGCAACCCAAAATGATTGTCCCAGGACAACAACGATCGCCCCATAGACCAGCATCCACTGCCACAGAAAGGGTGAAAAGACACCCATAAAGTGATCCCGTCCGTAGAGTATTAACGCAGTCAGAAAAAAGATGATTGTTCCCAGCCCGGTCCGAACGATGCTATAGATCCCTAAGGGAACCTTACCAAGCCGCTGTTTGCCAATAATCGTGGAGACTGCTAACGCTATTGCCCCTAAAGCTGCCAGTAGCTCACCAAGACCCATGGGCAGCCCTCCCATGTGCACCAGAGGCTCTCTCTCAGGTTGGAGAACAATGGACAGGGCAACTCCAACGAAGGCTGCGATCGCACCAGACACCTCCCACCCATTCACCCGATCGCGCAACAGCCAAATGGATAAGCCTAAGGTCAGGGGGGGTTCTAGGCGGCTAACCAATACCACATTGGTCACCTGAGTCAATGCCAGGGCTTGAAAAATTAAACCAGGGGCCAGGGCACCCGATAAAACCGCCACAACGACCATCCCCCGCCATTCCCGCCTGGATAACCGCCTCAAGGTTGCCCAATTCCACTGCCGCCTGTAAATCAGCAGCAGAACCAATAATGCGCAAAGATTACCGACGAACAAAACATTGCAAAGAGAAATGGGATTTTGACCGCCGACAAAGTTTGTCGCCCCAATTTCTGTGATCCTGCGGGTCACCGCATTGGAGGTTCCAAAGATCAGAACTGCCAACCAGAGATAAGCTTGTCCAGGAATTCGATTGATTATTTGATGGATTAAACGGTGGAGTTGATAGGGTGTAGGCACGGTTTCCTTGGAAGAGAGAGGGGGCGGGAGAGGAAAAGGAGGAGAGGAAAAGGGGGAGAGTTTACTTTTAAACCCATTAAGCGCATCTTCGCTGAGATCTGGTTGAGAAAAAACTGAAGGAAGGCTGAGAGAGAATTGGGCTTGATTGCAATCCCATTGAACTCTGGTTTCTCAGCAAAAACTAATCTTTGCGTTAGGGCTCCATCATTCTGCAAAATCTGCTTAGGCTACAGTAGAGATG
>JBAUTA010001137.1:0-2591 GCA_049581985.1 Kovacikia sp. | reverse complement strand
CATCATCCATTCCCCATTCCCCATTCCCAATTGCCTAATCCCCTTTGACTAGCGCCCACCAACAGTAATGGAATCCACCTTAATATGGGGTTGCCCAACCGTTACATAGATGCTGCCACTGACCGAGCCACAAAATCCCGCAGCCAGATCCAGATCCTGGGAGCACATGGAAATCTTATTCATGATTTCCTTGGCCTCACCAATCAGGGTTGCACCCTTAAGGGGTTTGGTAATTTTGCCATTTTCAATCAAGTAAGCTTCGTCAACTGAAAAGTTGAACTGCCCGGTTGCGCCCACACTACCGCCACCCATCTTTTTGCAGTAGATGCCTTTATCGATCGAAGCAAACAGGTCATCTACGGAGTAATCTCCAGGGGCAATGTAGGTGTTTCGCATACGAGAAGCTGCGGCATACGTATAGCTTTGGCGGCGGCCACTGCCTGTCCGGGGGTGCCCGGTGCGAGCTGAGCCAGCGCGATCGGCGATGAAGTTTTTCAACACCCCCTTCTCAATCAGCAGGGTTCGCTGAACGGGCATCCCTTCATCGTCCATATCGATCGTGCCAAAGGCATCAGGGGTTAACCCTTCATCCCAGGCAGTCAGGTTCTCGTGGGCGATCTTCTCCCCTTTCTTTTCCAGGAAAGGAGTGGTCCGCTTTTCAATCTGAGTCGTTTCCAGGAGGTGCCCACAGGCTTCGTGGAAGATAACGCCACCAAACTTGTTTGCCATAATGATGGGGTAGTTACCCGACTCAACATAATCGGCATAGAGCATTTTGCCAGCGGATTCGGCAACACCCTCTGCAACCGTTTCATAATCCCACGATCGCAGGAAATTAGGATCGCCCGTATTCCCCGATCGCTCGGAAATAGAGGAGCGATTTGTCCCATCCGCGCATAATAGGCTATACCCAACCGATTGGGTCAGGCGCAGGTCTCTAGCAAAGATGCCATCGCTGGAAGCTACCAGCACTTCTTGCCAATCCCGGAAATACACTGCCCGGCGGGATTGGACGTAGCTAGCTTTTTGCTGTAAGCGGGCATTGGCATCCAGCAAAACTTCTCCCATTTCTCGCATCGAGCTACACTGCGGCAACCAGGACTCTTTCCCGCGCAGCGTGGCATAGTCCCGTAGGGGTTCCAGGTTGATTTCAGGGACAAAGGCACCGGGTGCAGGAAGCTGCAAGCCCAGAATGGAAAGCCCTTTTTCCAGTGCCGCTTTTAGCCCTGAGAAAGTGAGGTCATTGGTGCTAACGTAACAGTCGGCGTGCCCCCGGAAAACTCGCACACCGGCCCCCGTGGAAAGGCGAGGGGAAATGCTGGTGATTGCGTCATCCTCTGCCAGGCAACTAATATAGTTGACCCGCTCCAGGAAAAATTCAACAAAGTCTGCTCCAGCGGCTCGCCCCAGCCCTAAAAGGGTAGATAAAGGTGACTCCCAGGTGTCATCAAATTGGTTGGGAGTGGAGGTATAGTGCAGCGTTGGCAGCTCTTTTGAGCGGAGAAGGGGAGTTGCAAGCATGATGTTGTCTCGTCTGCGATCGGAACTGAGTAGGTTATTCTCTTCTGTCAAAAATTTAATTTTGAAACTGTGACCTATCTAAAAGCATTCTGGTTTCTAAACCGTGAATAACCCAACTTCTATTCTAAAGGGGGTAAAAAAAAATTGTCAGCAAACCAAAATTTCTGGTAGTTCTATATATTTCTGGCAATACTAAAACCATAAAAGTATCTCTAGAGGATAACTTTAGAACGTGAAATCTATGAGTAAGAAAATTGGCATACAGGCATGGTTCCTGGTGCTGATGGTACTGGGAATGCTGATTGCAATTTTGGGAACCTCTCTGCCCCAAAGAATTGAAGCGATCGTCCTCCCAACTTTCTCCTCATTTATCAACCACGATCGTCTAGATCCAACTAATCCCTTCCCAGGGCAAGCCCCTGTTGGGGTTTCGCTCCAAAGACCAGGGTCTAAACCGAAAGAGATGCAAATCGGTCAGGCCAGAGCCATCGAAGATACAGCCCTGATAAATCTTAACTCGGTTAGCCCTAAAATTCTGCTAGATATTCGTTATGCGACAAAAAACAACTTTACCCACAGCCGGCTTTACTCCCAGGCGCGATGTGTGTTGCGGGCAGAAGTTGCCCGGCAGTTATCCAGGGTGCAAATGGATTTGGAGCGGCAAGGGCTTGGGCTAAAGGTCTATGACTGTTACCGACCCCTATCCATTCAAAAGCTAATGTGGAAGGCTGTGCCAAACGATTTATATGTCGCCAATCCACGCCAGGGTTCTCGTCACAATCGAGGTTCGGCGGTTGATTTGACCCTCGTTGATGGTAAGGGCAGAGAATTAGAGATGCCAACCGGGTTTGACGATTTTTCAGAACGTGCCCACGCAGATTCTCTGGCTGTCAGCGCCCAAGCCCAAGCCAATCGGCAGCTCCTCAAGCAGGCAATGGAAGCCGAGGGGTTCATTTCGCTAGAAACCGAATGGTGGCATTTTGACGCAAAACATTGGGAAAAATATTCAGTATTAGATATTTCCCTAGATACGATCCCTTGATGTCTCGATGCAGCTTCTTAGGATCACG
>JBAUTA010001136.1:0-2387 GCA_049581985.1 Kovacikia sp. | reverse complement strand
CTTGGAGGGTTAACATTGGGATTACTGGTATGGAAATCTGGTTCGATAGCCCCTGCAATAATCGCTCATGCCATATTCAATGCTTTATTAGCGACAATATTTTAACGTGTGCTTCCCATTCGCTCATTTTTATGGTGGTTTTTGAGAATTGGCAGCCAATCGGGAATAGATATCTGGCGAGAAACCCAATAGGCTCAGGATTTTCAACTGAAGATCTGAAAGTGGCGTGATATGCAGGTGAATTTGCTCCCCAATCGTAACGGTGTTCAGATAAATGGACTTAAATGCCTCCAGCAAGGTTTCCGCCCGAGGGGTGACCGTGGTTCGTTTGGGATTTCCAGCATACAACCCGGCCAGTTTTTCCTGGCTTTCGGCCAATCGACGTTGAACGACGAACTCCAGCAAAGTCAGCACTCGCAAGCCAATCGACAACAGGCGGATCAAGCCGGTTACTCGATCATCATCCTTCAAGTACATGGGCGTCAGCGACAACGTTCTGCCTTTCAGGCGGGCAAAGCCTCTTTCCACCAGGTAATCGTTCCGATAAGCCAGAACCGCTTTCGGCAGGGGCAGATGCTTTGTCGAGTGGTTCGTCCCATATACTCGCCAGCCGAAATGGGCGCCTGCTTGCTCGATCGCAGTTTCATTCCGGCTGACCCCCAGGTTAACTTCTCGTTCGATGCGCACTTCCGCAGGCCGATCTCCGTATGGGCGCACATTTCGTTCCTGAACCTGCTCGGTGAAGCTCAAACTCAGCAGCCCTTCTACCCGGTATTGGCGTACGATCTCTTCGGCAGCCTGACGCAAGGGTTCGATCTCCAGGAAGTGTCGCTTGCCCTGCTTGCGCTCATTCAAACCTTTCAGGGCCGCTTGAGCTTGGTCCAGTCGTTCTCGCAAGGCAGTTTCGGATGCTTTGGCATACATGAACGAGCGGACAAACAAGCGTCTCTCTATCCAGACGAGCTCTTCCCCATTCACCGTGGCGGTCAATCTTTCTTCTCGTTCAAACCCTTCGGCAATTTCTTCTTCTTCTCCCTGAGCATTGGTACGGTAGACCGGCGTCAAAGCCTGTTCACCACTCCACACTGGTCGCAGATGGCCTTCCAGATCTTCGTCGGGGATCTGTACTTTCGAGAAAGGCCCCAGGTAATAGTCATCACCGGCCTGAATGTAAGCCCGATTGCCCAGCGACATCAACTTGCTGTCGCCAACATACAGCAATCCCCGTTTTCCCAGCCCTTTGCGTACTTGCCGGATAGCCGGAATATACAAGGGATCGTCGGCTTTTTCTCCCGACACCACCTGGGTGGCCACAGGCATCCCAAGGGGGTCCAAGACCGACTGCACCACCTTCACCTGGGGCAGGTCAGGCCGATGGTCCTTGCTGTGCCCGAACTGGAACAACCCATCTTCCGTCACCGAGACGTAGCCGCTGGCTGTGCTGCTGTCCACTCGCACCACATCCGCCTTCAAATCGTACACCCGCAGGGTCCGTTGGTTCAATTCCGTCTCAAAGGCTGCCCAACCCACATCGTCGCTAAGCGCATCCAGAACACTTTCCAACCGATCATCGGTAAAATCGAGGCCAGTGACGGCCTGCCGGATACTCCTTTGCACAGTGAGCGGGTTCTTTTCTACCCAGGGTTGCACATGGTTCAGCCGGTGGTCCCCCACCGAAAGAATGTGCCCCAACCAGGTTGTCCCTATCCAACCCAGGCTCAATCCCTGCCAATTCCCATGCACTGTGAAGTTCCTGTCCAGCAACTCCGGAACCGCCATTCGCTCAGTTTGCGCTATCAAAACCGGAAAATCATCCACTTGTTCTGTCGTTATGGTAAGCTCTCCACTCATTCCTGTAGCTTACCGCATTTCTATTATCCCGTCAAAATATTAGCGAATGGGAAGTATCGTTCGCTCCTTCCAAAATGCAACTGGTTTACCAAGCTCAATGGTCGATTTCACAGCAAAGAACTGGCCTTTTTCGATAGCACATCCGAAGAGCTGGTCAATCTTTGAAACGACTCATGGGAATAACGGCGATCCTTACATTGTTGGCCTTGTAATATTTCCACATGGTGCAAATCCACTTGTCGAGATTGCCAGGAAAGAAATGGATCATTCTACATTAGAGGAAGTGGTGAAATGGGGAAAAGAAAGAGCACAACGCTGCCAGGATTATAAGCCAGGCGTTCAACAAGGCACATCAGTGTCCGGACTCGATGGAGTCAGGTTCGAATATTCATGCTTGAGGAAGGTGAGTTATTTCAGCAAATCACCAACCCGGTTTAAGTGCCTCGATAATTACGTGTTGAAGGATTCATCCGCCTACGCCCTATCTTCCTGTGCAATCGAAGACCGTTGGATGGAGGTTGAGCCGGTCTTTGAGC
>JBAUTA010001135.1:0-4982 GCA_049581985.1 Kovacikia sp. | reverse complement strand
ACTTAACTGCGTCAGGAGAATTTGACAAATAGTATCCTATTTAACTGAAATAACTGCGATACCAGGCGACGAAGTTTGGAATTCCTACCTCGATCGGAATTTCTGGTCTAAAGCCAACCTCGGTTTCCAGGTCATCAATATTGGCATAGGTCATGGGCAGGTCCCCCTGTTGTAGCGGCAGCAAGTTCTTTCTTGCTTCTATACCAAGGCTTTGTTCCAGAATGTGGATAAAGTCGATGAGTTCTACGGGCTGATTGTTGCCAATGTTATAAATCCGGTAGGGGGCAGAACTGCTGCCAGGATCGGGTTGGGTGGCTGTCCAGTTAGGGTTTGGCTGAGGAATTTTAGCTAGAACCAGGCATATACCAGTTACAACGTCGTCAATATAGGTGAAATCGCGCTTCATCTTGCCGTGGTTAAAGATGTCGATCGCCCGACCTTCCAAAATCGCCTTAGTAAACAAAAACAGAGCCATATCGGGTCTGCCCCAGGGACCGTAGACCGTAAAGAAGCGCAGTCCAGTTGTGGGCAACTGATAGAGATGGCTGTAGGAATGGGCCATTAATTCGTTTGCCTTTTTAGTGGCCGCATACAAACTGATGGGATGGTCTACGTTATCACTGACGGAGAACGGGATCTGGGTATTCGCGCCATAAACCGAGCTGGAAGACGCATAAACCAGATGCTTCACCTGACTATGGCGACATCCTTCGAGAATATTGAGAAATCCAGTCAAATTGCTATCGGCATAGGCGTGGGGGTTAATCAGGGAATAGCGTACCCCCGGTTGAGCGGCCAGATGAACAACCTGTTCTGGAGAATGCCGCTGAAACAGATCTGCCAGGGCTAGGCGATCGCTGATATCCAACTTCTGAAACTGAAACTGCGATCGTCCTGCTAACTGGGCCAGCCGTGCTTGCTTCAAGCTGACATCATAGTAGTCACTCAGATTATCGATTCCAAAAACCGTTGCACCCTGGTCTAAAAGTCGTTGACACAGGTGAAACCCGATAAACCCTGCCGCACCTGTGACTAAGATGGTTCCCATAAATCGTAATTTTAGGTTTTGGATTTTATAGCGGTTCTCCAGGACGTTTTAGTGTAGCAGACAGCAGCCCTCAAGTTTTTCGCTCAAGCAATTGGAAAGTAGAGCTTTAAGGTCGTTTGGCCTCCAGTGCTTTCTACATGGATCGTAGCTCCTAGCCGATTTGCCAGCTTTTGTACGAGTGCTAACCCCAGTCCTGTGCCGCCGTGTTTCCAGGGGTCATTGTTGGGAATCCGATAGAATTTATCAAAAATTCTGGAAAGCTCGTGGGGCGGGATTTCCACCCCGGTATTGGTGACGCTGATGAGCAGGGTGGGAGAGGAGGAAGAGGGTGGGGAAGAGGGGGAGGGTCGGAAAAAATCTCCCTGATTTTCCCTGATCACGTGGGCTGATACTACAATTGTTCCCCCGGATGGGGTGTATTTGCAGGCGTTAGTGAGGAGTTCGGAAAGGATACGTTGCAAGTAGGATAGGTCGGTACTGAGGGCAGGTAAGTCAGCCGCAAGGTCAAACTGTAACTGTTGACTATGGCTGGCAATGCGTTCCATGAAAGGTTCTACAACATGGGGCAGCCAAACCTGAAGGTTGATGGTGTTAGTGAACAATGGATCGGTTTCGGCATCCAGACGAGTCAGATCCAACAGATTATTAATCAGGTTGATTTCGCGCTGGGACTCCTCTTGCAAAACCTTGAAATACCGACGTAATCTTTGCAACGCAGAGGCGTCGAGCGTGAGCGATGGAATACTGGACTCCTCCTCCTGCCTGCTTTGTTCTCTGCCGAAAAGGATGATCTCCAGCATTTGGGTTGCCATTTTGATACTGGATACGGGAGTGCGTAGCTCGTGGGAGACAGTGCTTAAGAAATCATCCTTAAGTTGGTTCAATCTTTCCAGTTCACTAACCTGGCTTTGGGCAGCTTCATAAAGGCGGGCCTGACGAATGGCGATCGCACACTGATTGGCGACCTGCTGAACCAAGCGAATTTCCCGTTCGCTGAAAACCGCATCGGTTTTTCTAAACAGCCATAGATCTCCCAGTACTCCCTGGTTATCAAAAATGGGGCAAGCCAGAATTGCAGTAGGTTGGCAGCCTAGACGCGCAGGGTTGGGAATGGTGAGACAAAACTGAAGATAGTGACCTTGCAATAACTGACCAAAAACCTCAGGTAAGGCTGAAATGGGGATAATCTGCCCCAGGCTGGAAGGCAACGTAATGGTATATTCATTGCGAATTGTACAGGTTTCCTGCTTAAGGTCATACATGTCGGTATTGCAACACTCAACCTCTAATCCGGTTGCCAGTTCTCGCACCGCAGTCTGCAAAATCTGGTCTTCATCCAGGCTATCGCGGACATTGTCGGTAATTCGTTTTAGCAGCGCTTCAAACTCCAGCGATCGCCGCAATTCAGCCGTGCGTTCTTGAACCTGACTTTCCAGATTTGAGTTGAGTTGCTGTACCTGCTGGTATAGCTCAGCTTGATAAATTCCGATCGCCAGTTGGGTGCTGAGTTGGCGCAAAAGATACCAGCTAATTTGCTGCCACTCACGGGGAGCCGTGCATTGATGGGCAACGAGCAAGCCCCAGAGATCTTGCTGGACCAAAATTGGCACAACCAGGATAGCCCGAATTTGTAATCGGGTCAGCAATTCAACGTAGCAAGGCTGCAAATCTGTTGCTCGAATATCATTGACGGCATAAATCCGTCCCTGCTGATAGGAATGGTGCAACGATTCCCTGAAACAGGGATCATCAATTCTTTCCTGAATAATCGAATAGGACTCGTGGATGAGGGACTCTGCAACGATCTGTCCACTCCAGTCAGGGTTAAAGCCGTAAATGACAACCCGATCAACTTCTAGAAATCGGCGGACCTCTTCTACGGTGGTAGTCAAAATTTGGTTTATGTCAAGGGACTGCCGGATATTTTGGGCGATCGTCGCAATAAACCGTTCCCGCTCTCGAACTTGCTGTTCCCGCTCCATTGCTTGCTGGATTGCCAGTTCAGCCTGTTTTCGTTCAGCCAGTTCAGTTTGCAGTTGCTGGTAGAGAGCTGCCTGTTGAATGGCGATCGCCAATTGATTGCTAATTTGTTGCAAAAATTCGGCTTCCGCTGGTTGCCAGCGTCGCTGGTAGGAACAGGCATGGACAATTAATAATCCCCAGACTTCGACCGCAGCATTTTCAGGATGGTGGGTAATTGGGGCAACTACTTTTGAGCGCACCCCGACTCCCTGCATAAATTCTACTAAGCAATCAGCCCACTCATCGGTTGCAACATCTGGCACGATGCGGGGTTGTCCCTGACGGTAATGCTCATAGCATTCGGGTGGAAAACATTCATCCAACCAAAGCATCTGGTCTGTGATGGGATATTCTGGCACCACGGCCTCTTTAATGACCTGCCCGGAGCCATCCGGGTTGAGGCGGAAAATCAGGGTGCGATCGGCCTGAAGCACCTGTTGAATTTCAGCAACGGCTGTGGATAGGACCTGCTCTACATTGAGGGATTGGCGGATTCGTTGGGCAATGGTTCTGAGCAACTGTTCCCAAACAGCCTGTTGCCTGATTGCCTCTTCTGCCCGTTTGCGATCACTGATGTCTGCGCTAACTGCCGCTATAATCCAGCAATCAGCCGCTTGATTCCGTTGGGAGGTAAAGTGGGTCGAAATCCAGCGCAGCGATCCGTCCTTATGGAAAAAGCGATATTCAGCTTTTACAGGACGCTCTGCAAAGAATTCGTCAAATAAAGGTTTGATCACCGTGTCCCAGTCTTGGGGTAGCACCCGTGACCTCCATAAAAACTTTTCCGCCATTAGCTCCTGGGGGGTGTAGCCAAAAATGACTTCAAAACCGGCGGAAAAGTAGTCATTCTCCCAACGATGGTCGGCAAAAACGCGAAAACTGGCAATGGCTGCGATCGTGTTGTCCAAAATATTGTTGAGACTGGCTTCGGAAGCCTGGAGCGCCAGGTCAAGCCGTTTACGCTCCGTAATATCTGTTCGCGTTCCCAACATCCGGTAAGGTTGACCTTCTGGTGTCCAAAAGGCGACTCCACGGGTCAAAAACCAGCGCACGCTTCCATCCTTATGCTGCATCCGATGTTCTACGACGTATTCGGGTACTTCCCCGGCCAGATAGCTGCTCATTGCCGCTGTCACCCGTTCCAGATCTTCGGGATAAACTAATCCCCGCCAAACTTCAATCTCATCCAGGAGTTCTTCTGCCTCAAACCCCAACATTGTTTTTAGCTGGGGATCGATAAGAACATCATCGGTTTGAATCTGCCAGTCCCATACTCCTACCTGACCCGCTTGAGTCGCTAGCATGTAGCGCTCTTTGTTTTCACGCAGGGTCGCTTCGGTTTGCTTTTGATCGGTAATATCCGTTCCTACAACCGTTACAATCCAACCGTTGGCGTTTTCAAGGCGGCGGCTGGTAAACGTATCCGAAATCCAGCGCAGTGAACCGTCCTTACGGTAGTAGCGGTATTCTACGGTGGTAGGAGATTCCGCTAGAGCATTTTCGAAACAGGCGCGCAGTGCTTCCTGATCCTCCGGGTAGACCTGCGCTAACCAGAGGGATTTTTCTGCTAAAAATTCCTCAGCTGTATAGCCAAAGATGGCTTTGGTTCCAGCAGAAAGATAGGTGTACTCCCATTCCCGGTTAGCAGACACGCGAAAGCTGGCAATGGAAGCATTGACATGGCTAATGGCATCGATCGCGGCTTCAAAAAGGGCCTCAATCGGGTGATCGGAAGAACCAAGATTTAAATTTTTTGCGCTGATCTGGCTCTGGGAAGGCTCAATCGGGGAGGGCTGATTTGGAACATTACCAAAGCCAGAGCCAGCCGTTGACTCGCCAGAGTTCATCCCAACTCCCTGTCAGTTTAAATGGCTGTGGCTTTTTCTTAAAGAAGCAAAAAGCAGAAGATGCG
>JBAUTA010001134.1:0-2174 GCA_049581985.1 Kovacikia sp. | reverse complement strand
ACCTTATTCTGCTCGTCAAAGACTACCTGGAATTCCGGGGTTATGAGGTAGTCACTGCCGAAAACGGTCGGGAAGCATTAGAAGTGTTGGAGCATGACATCCCTGACATGATTATTTGTGATGTCATGATGCCAGAGATGGATGGATATTCTCTGGTCAAACATGTCCGGGAAGATCCCCGCACCAGTTGGATTCCAGTTCTTTTCCTATCTGCTAAAGGTCAAAGTCAGGATCGGGTAAAAGGGTTGAATACGGGTGCAGACGTGTACATGGTTAAACCGTTTGAGCCGGAAGAGCTGGTTGCCCAGGTAGAATCCTCGTTGAAGCAGGCCGCCCGGATTGCGGAACGTCCTGGTCGGGGAGGGGATGGTTCTCCCAAAATTCAAGTTCCCTTTGATGTGGAGTTGACGCCGACGGAACTGCGGGTGGTGCAATTTGTAGCTCGGGGCATGGCAAATCGTGAGATTGCTGATGAGTTGAATGTTAGCCAGCGTACGATCGAGAGCCATGTCAGCAACATGCTGGGTAAAACCGGGTTACATAACCGCACAGAGTTGGCTCGCTGGGCAATCGAAAACAATATGGCGTAAGAATGGCGTAAGAATGGCGCAAGAATAGTGCAAGACGACTCCTTGCCTATTCCCGATATCCCCTGGCCCAAAGGTTGAGTTCGTCTCTATGGATTTCTACGCGGGTAAATCCTGCTGCCTGGAGCTTTTGGCTTAACGTCTCGCCTGTAAAAGCGGTCCGGTGAGCCATAAACTCGTTGCCTTCAGAAATTGCTGTTCTCAGGCCATAGAGAATATCGATCGCTGAAATCGGTCCCGCTGGCGAAACATAAAGGGTTTCCTCTAATTTGCCTTGAGCGACGTACTCCGCTACTTGCTGGATATCTGGTAACGTAATCAGGGCAAACCCACCCGGTTTCACGACCCGATAGAATTCTGCCAGGGCGATTGGCACGTCATGGGCATAGAGATGTTCCAGGTTATGGGAAGAGTAAACCGCGTCAACCGATTCATTAGGAACTGCGCTTAAATCGGTAATGGAGCCGAGAATATCAGGCTTCACTGCTGGATTAATGTCTAAGCGAATTTCTCGCCACTCCGGAGGCCGAAGCATCGTGGGTAGGGCCTCTGGATGGTAAGGCCCACAGCCGACATGCAAAATAGATTTCATGGTGTCAGATTCTGGCTCTGTTTCCGGCTTCATGGATGAGGTCCCTTGCTGGTGCGTCAAACGTTCATGAACAACTTGCTGATAAAACTGTTCAAGTCCGAGCACACAGGTTTTGTCTTCAAATAGATTGGCGTGGCATGCACCCATGCGTTGGGAGATTGCCTCCCTCCATGCGGGTTCCAATCCCAATTTGACGGCAATATCACTGTAGGCGGCTTCGGTCTCGGCGATCGTCTCCGTAACGCCTAACAGGGTGAGAATTCCGGCGGACTGGCGACCGCGCATCATCTCACCCCGGCAACAGACAACGGGTAAATTAAAGGAGATGGCCTCCAAAGTTGTATGCCCCCCTGAAAAAGCCAGGGTGTCCAGAAACACATCTGCACAGGACAGCAAACTGGCATAACCCTGCAAGTCCTGGCCTGGTAAGAAAACGGCGTGGTCTTCCAGCTTCAAGCCAGCATCAGCAAACGCCTTCTCTAATCGCTGCCGAAACTGACGCTCTAAACTGGGGTTTGATTGGCTGTGGGCAGTAGACCGGATGACAAACACCAGTTGAGCCTTAGGAACCCGTCGCACAATTTCCGTAAACAGGAAGTCGTGTTGGGGCAAATATTTGAAGATCAACTGACAGGACAGGTAGATCACCGCATCCTGCCGTAGTCCAAAGTCAGTGCGGGTTTTCGTGGGTTCTGGCAACACTGGTTTGGGGTAGCAAAGCCCAATGTTGGGGAGACGAATCAGTTGCTCGGTGTAGTGATCCTGGGCATTGTCAGGCTCCATTAAATCGCCTGACAGGAAGTAGTCAACGGTTGGCAGGCCAGAGGTGACAGGGTGCCCCCAGGCGCTACATTGGATGGGAGCTAAGCGCACTGAAGCCAGCAGGGTTGCCTTGATGCTGTTGCCCAGAGACAGGAAGACAATGACATGGAGTTGATCTGAACGGATTTGTTCGCAGGTTGCTTCCAGATTATTGGGTAGATGGTAGAATGCAT
>JBAUTA010001133.1:0-2723 GCA_049581985.1 Kovacikia sp. | reverse complement strand
GGCTATAGTACAGATCTTCAAGATATGAAATAACTTCCTCCATCGTAAACCCAGGTTTCCCGATCTCTTCTCCAGCAGAATAAAATGTATTTTCAGCTTTATAAAGCATACATTTCAGAATCAGTTGGACAATTTCTGGAGGCGCATAAATAGAGGATGTGGTATGGAGCTTGAATGGTGAAAAGATCTGGACTAAGCCAGGTTCAGTTGATCGGAAATTTGAGATTTGACGATACAAATCCATGATTGAATCAACATTCTGATCGGATGTATCATACCCACGGATTGCATCGTAAAATCGCCCTGGTGACTTGCCACAGGTGAGTAATTCAAAGACCAATGCCCCAAAGCCAAACAGATCGGTGCGATGGCGTTGACGCTTATAAAAATGTACTTGAGTTCTTTCATCATGCTGAATGATCCGGTCCTTTTTATTCCCGTCTTCTTTTAAGGTGATATAAAATAATGTGTTTTCACCAACTTTTTTACACCTGACATCAGCGATTTCATATTCTTTCTTATACTTACTAAAGCTAATTACATCGCCTGGTTCAATAATCGTGTCATTGAATTTTGGGTCTTTGATCACAAGTTCTACTTCTGAGCCGACAATGACTTCAGCATCAGCGACATCAAAATAATCTTTTTGTTCGGGCGATCGATAATGTCTTGTACCTAATGGTAAGGACGGGCGATCTTCCTGAATCAGATAGGGTTTGTGAGGGGCACCTAACGTCTTCCGATTCGCCTCATCTAAGAAGCCTAAATCACCAATTACAGTCTCAATATGCCTTCCTTTCTTCCGAACAAATATATTGGCTGGCTTTAGATCGAGATGCAAAAGCTTTACTTGGTGAAGTGTTTTTAGTCCCTGAGCAACGTTATAGATATAGGGCTGCATAGTGTTAATCCGATCTTCAAAGTCCATGCGCTTTAGGACTTCATAACCGGTCACTGAATAGATCAAATCCCTAAGCTCTTTTTTCCATTCCTTTTTCTCGTCATCCGTCGTAGAGGGATACACCTGGTCTATACGCTTATCGATTTCAGCGCTGATCTCTTCTTGAGAACCCATTGGCGGACTTGACAGGAAAAAGTTTGTAACAGTTGCACTTGAAATCGGCAGGGTGAAAATACCCTTACGCTCTTCTTCCAGCAATTGCTTTAGTGTCTTTTCATACTTAGGCATGACTAGGACATAATTAGACACACTTAACGGTGCCAAAAACTCCTTTAAAGAACCGTAGGCAAGAGAATCGTGAAAGTGACAGGTTCCTCCTTCTACTTCGACCACCCCCGCAATGGTATCGGGATCGCCTGAATATTTCCTAATCAAATCGTTGATCTTCTGTGAGGATTCCATCTCACACAGAAATCTATTTTTAGAGCGATCGGTTTCCTGATCCTGATAGAGCAACTTAGCCGCATACGCGCGATCGCGAGAATCATATACCTCGAAAACAATGCCATAGGTACCATCGCCGAGCTTAATCGGCAGATTCTTCTGATTCAACTTGAAATAAAATACTTTTTCCTGGGGCGTTTCGATCGCGAAAGAGTATTGATTCTTTTGCTCTTCCCCTGGAAAAGATTGGGATTGTGGAGGAATTTCGATTTTCGACGACTGCCCAGATATTTGGGCATTTTGTAATTCCTGCGGTGTTTTTATATTATCTTCCTGATTGTTCATAGCACCCTCCAATCACAATTAGCCAATATATCGGTCAACCCACGTAATCAAGTGTCACATATTTGACAAACTATGATAAAGATCGCGCCAGCACCATTGTCCTGCATAAGCCTGGAAAATTTATAACGCAATGCATTTATCCCATGTGCCCTACAGCTTTTTGTCAGATATTGCCTGTATCCAATTTCAACCCACTCTAGCGAGGATCACCATGTCTCATGATTCTCCCATTGGGTAAGAGTTAATCTCTAAAGAAAACATAAAAATTTAATCCCCTGATCCAGGCAATGGCCATCTAGATTATGAAGAGGAGGGGGAATGGGAAGAAGTACAAGCATTTAGGCGAGAGAGAACAGCACACCATCCAATCCAAGCCTGACCCAAATTGGCTGGAGGCATTACACGACAGGCTCCATACAGGGTGGGAAGATGAGCCGATGGCGCATTCATACTAAAATCTAGAGCAGAATACTTGAGCCATTCCCTTTTTACTCGCCACCGGTTCTGATCGCTTAGCCTTCTGAAGACTCTAATCGCAGCATCCCTATCTTCACCAAAATCAAGCTTGCCTTCGAACTCAAGCCAGAGCTTTGTCTGGACACTGAAGCCAAATTTACCCCCGCTAAATTTTAACCAGAGCTGATCAATCAGCTCTAGATCTTCGCCAGGAAATTGCTTTAGGCTGTCTACTGTCAGGTGATTCTCGTCTGATCGTCCGGCCAATTTCAGCATTAATTTTTCAGTTTCCTGATCCGCTTCCTTCCAGCGACCATTTGACAGGAAGCTAACCAGGGATCGATACTGGCTCTCAATCTTTACTCGAACTACTCGCAGGGCATTGCCCGGAATATCTGGTGAGGATGTCCAGGGTAAAATTTTGCTATTCTCGGATAGGAAAGAACGAACTTGGATGAGTTCCCTTTCGGTAGGTAATCGATAGATATAGACTCCATCACCTGATTGCAAATACGTTTGAGTGTTTAACCAGGCACAAAACCATTGGGCGTCGATCCAGGTAATATTCAGGATGAAG
>JBAUTA010001132.1:0-7309 GCA_049581985.1 Kovacikia sp. | reverse complement strand
CTATAGAAGGATTGAGGAGGCATCGGTGATAATTACTGGTTTAGGTGAGTTTTTTCGTATTCTGCCACTCAAAAGAAAAAATGGTGCTCTCGATTCCGATCGGAACTGTGCTGCGGCAGCGTTACGTGATTCAGCAAATTCTGGGTCAGGGGGGCTTTGGACGCACATATTTGGCGCTTGATCAGGAGCGTTTTAATGAGCCTTGTGTTCTAAAAGAGTTTGTTGTTCCCTATCAGGATGGAGCGCTGATCGAGAAGTCCAGGGTTTTGTTTCAGCGAGAAGCCAGCACTCTCTATCAGATCCAGCATCCTCAAATTCCTCGCTTTTGGGCATCTTTTGAGGATGAGCAGCGGTTGTTCCTGGTTCAGGATTTTGTGAATGGAGACACCTATCGCAAGTTGCTGAGTGAGCGAAAACAGAAAGGACAGACCTTTTCGGAAGCAGAAGTGCTGCACTTTCTGGGTCACATGTTGCCCGTCTTGGCCTATATCCACGATCGCGACATCGTGCACCGGGATATTACCCCTGAGAACATCATTCTCCGATCTGATGGGACCACTCAGCTCGATACCACGACGCTGGACTTAGAAACAGGATTACCTGTCCTGATAGACTTTGGTGCCGTGAAGGAGGCCACCAGCCATTGGCCCCTGATGTCTACGGCAACCCGCGTTGGGAAGGTTGGCTACGCGCCGCCGGAACAACTGCAAACGGGTAAGGTTTATCCCAACAGCGACCTCTATGCCCTGGCGGCCACCAGCCTCAGCTTGCTGACCGGTAAGGAGCCACAGTCATTGCTTGATAGCCAAACCCTAACCTGGCGCTGGCAACCCTATGCCAGTATCAGTGGGGAGTTGGCCAGGATTTTGCAGAAAATGCTGTCCGTGTATCCGGGCGATCGTTTCCAGGCCGCTAATGAAGTTTTGGCAGAACTCCAACCACTTTTGGAAAATGCACCCGAAAGTACCCAATTACCGTCCTCTTTTGCCAAGGGTGCGGAGAGTTCCACCAAGCAGGTTAGGGCACCTTTGAAGGCAGGCTTTGCTTCCCCGTCCAAGGTTTCCTATACTTCCCCCTCCTCCTATAATTCGCCTTTCCCGGAGAATGATCGCTCCCCAGACCCTGCGGGTGGCAGATTCCGAATGGGCATCGGGATTGCGGCCACCGCGCTGGTCGCGTTAGGGGTTGCGCTACCGGTATGGTGGCTGTCAAAAGCAGGCAACGACTCCAATGGCGAAGTTTGGATAGCAGGCAAAAGATTGCCCCAATCAGAAGCCTCTCGAATTATCGAATCGCAGGGCATTAATTCCTCCAATTCGGCTCTTAAGGTGCCTGTTGGTTCAGACAACACCCCGGTCAAAAATAGTCAACAGCCTCAACCAATCCAGTTTCCTTCGGGTAAACTCTCTACTGTCTTAAAGGGAAGCCTCCAGGAAAATGATCTCCAACCCTATGTGCTGAAAGGATTTCAGGGGCAAATTATGACAGCCACCCTGGAGGGATCGGGGGTAGCGATGAATGTGTTGCGATCTAACCAGCAAGCGGTTGATTCCTCGGCTTACCAGACGCGCAGTTGGACGGGGCAACTGCCTGGTGATGACCAGTACCTGATTCAGGTTTCAGGCTCCGGTTCGTATTCGTTGGAGGTGGCGGTCACGCCTGTCTCTCGTCCAACCGAGGAGGAGACGCAACGGGTTACGTTTGCCAAGGGTATGACTGGAACGACGGTCACGGGGCAAATTTCGCCCAGCCAGGTGCGCCGCTATCTGTTGAAAACAAACCAGGGACAAATTCTTTCCCTGAAGGTGTTGCAAGGAAAGATCAATTTGAGTGCGATCGCCCCCAATGGGTTGCGGATTGGCGGTAGCGCCACGAACTCCAAAAACTGGCAAGGACGCATTCCCATGAGTGGAGACTACGTGATTGAAATCACCACTGAGCAACCAGGGGATTATGTGCTCTCGCTGGAGGTGTTTTAGTAGAAAAGATAAGGCCGAAGGGCTAAGAATTTTTAGCCTTTCGTTTTTTCCAACTCCTCCTGCACCAACTGCACTAATTTCTTAGCGGCTCCGGGTTGCCCTCTGACATTGCGAAGTTTGGTTCGCATGGCTTCCAGTTTGTCTGGACAATCGAGCAGGTCGATCACCACCTTGGCGACCTCGCCGACTTGCAGTTCACCGACCAGTTCGGGCACAATTTCGGTCTTTGCCCAAATGTTGGGCCAGGCCAACAGCCCTAAGCGGCGCAGCGCTAACCAATTAATGACGGTTGCAAAGGTAGACCCGACTCCTGGCAAATTTGCCAGCAATCCTGGCAGGCCATCCCAGGCTCGCATCACGTCCATTTGCTGGGTGGGCAGGATGACAATCATTGGGACTGCCAATGCCCCTAGCTCGGCGGTGTTTGCCCCCACCGTGGTTAGACAGAGGGAGCACTGAGCAAGCAGGTCGTAGGCAGGGGACTGGGTCCACAGATCTACCTGGAGACCGGAACCCGTTTTGAGGAAAGATAACTGGTTTGTGGTTGAGTCAGGGGTCACTAGTTCCGCTGTTGCCCAGCCCAGCCGCCGGATAACCGGGTTTTGTTCTGGGTTGCCGAACATTGCCAGATCTGGCGGGCTTAGGGCTGGCGCAATCGGAATCACAAAGCGAGTATGGGGTCTGGCTTGATGAACCTGTTCTGCGATCGCCAGCATTAACGGGACACCGAGACACAGCTTCATGGGTTTGGAACCCGGAAGAATGCCGATCAGGGAGTAGGGTTTGGAGCTGGGATGGGAGTCAGCTGAATCGGGGGGAGGGGGGAGAAACGGTTGGAGGTTGGAGGTTGGAGTTGAGGCAGTGTGTGGGGTACTGTTTTCTGCCTCTTGCCCGTTGGTCTCGATCTCGCCATCATCCCCATCACCTCCATCACCCCTATCTTTCCCCTGGCCTACCTCCGCCATTAAATCCCCAACGACTGTAAATTTCCTGGCATACTTCCTGGCAGCGCTGGTGGCAGTTGCTTCGCGCATCGTGCCGAAGCGGTCTACCCATCGGTGCCAGCGGGCTTCCCACTCGGCGTAGATGACGGTGCGGTAGCCCAGGCGTTTGGCAATCACAACCGGGAAGAATTGGTCACCTCCCAGGAACAGGACAACTCCCCGCGATCGCCAGTCCCAGTTGTCCACTGTTTTTCCCCATAGTAGAAATGGGAAAAAATGATCTGCTCCCTGGACCCGGTCAACTTCTGGAAAACCACGGGCGATCGCAGCTTCCTGACCGCTGGCATTTGCACAGGGAGATAACGCAACTGAGATCCTTACCTGATCTCGATCTTTTCCTAGCCGCTGCCGCAAGACCTGGACGACAGGTTTTACCCAGGTTGCCAGTTCGCCAGGACCATTGGACAAAATCAGAATATCGACCGAACTATTCACTCCCTTACAACCCTTTCTGACTTAAAACAAGATACTCTAATGGGCACAAATTGCTGTCCTGTTTGGTAAGCATAAAGCATCTTCACCTTTCACCATGACTTCTTACATGACTTCTCCCACGACTTCTTTGATCAATTTGCGTTCAGCGACCCGAATCGACCTTCCTGTTCTCTTCCAATTGATTCAGGCATTGGCAGCCTATGAGAAGCTGTCTCACGCTGTAACGGGCAATCTTGCACTGCTGGAGCAGCACCTATTTGGTTCCCGTCCCTATGCCGAAGCGATACTAGCGGAGTTAGATGGGCAAGCGGTAGGGTTTGCGCTGTTTTTTTATAACTATTCCACCTTCCTGACGAAGCCAGGAATTTATCTGGAAGACCTGTTTGTCCTGCCTGCCTATCGGCGTCAGGGAATTGCCAAAGCCTTACTGAACTATCTGGCACAACGGGCAGTTGCGGAAGACTGTGGACGATTGGAATGGAGTGTACTAGATTGGAACGAATCGGCGATCGCTTTCTATACAAAAATTGGCGCATCCATTCTGCCAGATTGGCGTATTTGCCGGATCACTGGAGATGCTTTAGAGAATCTAGTACAACAAAAATAAAGTTTTGAAAGGGGTGCAGGGGTGGAACCCCTGCTTGGGGGCTTCGCCCCCAACCCCCCCTGTTGCAAAATTTAGTGTTTGCAACACTAGCGGCGACGGGTGATCGGCAAGTAGGTAAGGGATAATGGGGGGAAAGCGTCGTTTGCTTACCTCTGGGAGGATATTAGTGGTGGCTATTTGGGTGAATGAACAAGTTGATCCATCAGGACTGATCTACTCCTGTATTGCCTGCTGCGATCACGACCAGGCGCAGGAGTGCAACCAATCGTTTGAGGAGAATTTAACTGATCTGCAAAAAGAATCCGGTTGGATCGTCAGAATGCGAACCGTAGACTCCTGGGATGAGGTGCCTGTGAATGCCCTGAAGCTGGATTAGGCAGATGTCAAAAATCAAAATTCAGAAGTCAAAATCTCAGAACTCAGAAGTCAAAATTCAGGCTCGCTCCCAACACCAAAAATCTCTGCATTAAGATCTCTGCATTAAGATCTCTGCATCAAAATCTCCTCACTGTCCATGCCTTGGGGGGCGGGGTGAATCTGCACGCATTGGGCATAGGACTTGATTCAAGCGGCGGAGTTGTTCAGCCGTACCCATGCAGATGAGCTGGTCGCCATCCAGCAAAACACTCTCGGCACTGGGGCCGCTGATTAGTCCCCCATCGGTTCGCCGGATTGCCAGAACAAGCGCCCCTGACTGCGATCTCAACTTCGCCTCCCTCAATGTCTCCCCCACATGGGGGCAGTTGCTGGCGTCAAGCCGAAACTCTTCCATGTAAAAGGTGCGATCAGTGCCGGTCAGGATACCATCCACAAAGTCCATTACCTGGGGGCGAAGCGCTGCGGCTGCCATTCGTTTGCCACCTGTAATGTAGGGGGAAATGACGGCATCGGCTCCCGCTCTTTGCAGCTTTTGAAAGGCTTCTTCGTTGCTGGCACGGGCGATCGCCCGAATGTTAGGATTCAGGGTTTTTGCCGAAAGAACTGCATAGAGATTTTCGGCATCGGAAGGCAGCGCTGTAATAATGCAAGTCGCTCGTTCCACCCCCAGTTTGAGCAGTGTTTCATCCAGGGTGGCATCGCCCTGAAGAGCCGAGAAACCAAGTTCCTGGGCAGTCTGGATTGCCTCAGCCTGGGAATCAGCCACGACAAAGGAAACCCCCTCTGATTGAAATTCCAGGGCAATCTGCCGTCCCATGCGACCAAATCCGCAGATGATGTAGTGTCCAGAGAGCGATTCCATAAGCCGTCGCTGCTGTTGAAGTCGCAGCCCTGCTTGAAAATAGCCTTGAATGATAGCTTCTGTAAATCGGTTGACAATGTAGCCAATATTGATCACGCCCAGCAAGATCAGGCTCATGGTGAACAGGCGACCCCGATCGCCCAATTCGTGAACCTCCAGGAATCCCACCGTTGCCAGGGTAATCATGGTCATATAGGCAGAATCCACCCAACGCCAGCCTTCAATCAGGTGATACCAGATCGTTCCAATCCAAAAGACCCCAATTAGGGCAAGGATGCCTCCCGTTAGCTCCCGCTGAATCCGCTGGTATTGCTGCTCAATCCTTGCCTGGGTATTAATTGGTTTATCTGGATTCACATCAGTCACCGTGCTCGCGAAAACTAACGAATTCAAAACCTTTTTTACGCAATCTAAATAAAGAAATATTTCTAATCGTTTAGATGTGTATAGCTAAAACCCAAAATACTTGATTTTGACCAGATTCGATTGATTTCCCACAATTGCTACCGAATGTGGATTTGGAGAGTTTACCTGACAGCCTGAAGGTCGCCATCGTTTACAAATCTTCAGACGTTGATAGCTGCTTTTTCGCTCAGGAAAACTGACAAACCTTTTTCCCTTAAGCGATTCATGATTTAAGAAGGATGATTTATTGCAATACTTAACTAAAGAAATATTGCGAGCTGAATAAACAAAAATTTACATGTTTTCCTGGAAAAACAAAAACGAATGTAAATATTATGAGTTCACGGGTTTTTTTGCCCGGATTTATTTTTTGGCTACGGAACTTCTGTAGTTTTTGGACTCATCAAAATTATGACTACAACATTACAAAGACGCGAAAGCGGTAATGCATGGGATCGGTTTTGTGAGTGGGTTACCAGCACTGACAACCGTGTTTATGTGGGTTGGTTCGGTGTGCTGATGGTTCCCACCCTCCTGACTGCCACCATTTGCTACATCATTGCCTTCGTTGCTGCCCCTCCCGTTGACATCGACGGTATCCGTGAGCCAGTTGCTGGCTCCCTGATCTATGGCAACAACATCATGACTGGTGCAGTGGTGCCCTCCTCTAATGCGATCGGTTTGCACCTGTATCCCATTTGGGAAGCGGCTTCTCTGGATGAATGGCTGTATAACGGTGGTCCTTACCAACTCGTTGTTTGCCACTTCCTGATTGGCATCTTCTGCTGGATGGGTCGCCAGTGGGAACTGAGTTACCGTCTCGGTATGCGCCCCTGGATTTGTGTTGCCTATAGCGCTCCCGTGGCTGCTGCAACTTCCGTCTTCCTGATCTACCCGATCGGTCAAGGTTCCTTCTCCGACGGTATGCCCCTGGGTATTTCTGGAACCTTTAACTTCATGTTTGTGTTCCAGGCTGAGCACAATATCCTGATGCACCCCTTCCACATGCTGGGTGTGTTGGGTGTATTCGGTGGTTCTTTGTTCTGCGCGATGCACGGTTCTCTCGTTACCTCCTCACTGGTGCGTGAAACAACCGAAGCTGAGTCTCAGAACTACGGCTACAAGTTCGGGCAAGAGGAAGAAACCTACAACATCGTGGCTGCTCACGGCTACTTTGGTCGTCTGATCTTCCAATACGCTAGCTTCAACAACTCACGGGCGCTGCACTTCTTCCTGGGCGCATGGCCTGTGATTTGCATCTGGTTCACGGCCATGGGCATCAGCACGATGGCGTTCAACCTGAATGGGTTCAACTTTAACCAGTCGGTGCTGGACTCCCAAGGTCGAGTTGTCAATACCTGGGCTGATGTGCTGAACCGCGCCAACCTGGGTATGGAAGTGATGCACGAGCGTAATGCCCACAACTTCCCCCTTGACCTGGCTGCTGGCGAAGAAACTCCTGTGGCACTGCAAGCTCCTGCCATCAATGGTTAATTAGGTTAGTGATGAATAGAAGCGCTCTCCCTCAGGAGAGCGTTTTTTGTTATGAAGTAAAAATATTTTGTAAAAAAATGGATCTTTATGGGATGAATCCAGTTGGACTTACCAATAATTGGAAAGCACGGCTCAAGCTCTGGAG
>JBAUTA010001131.1:0-5328 GCA_049581985.1 Kovacikia sp. | reverse complement strand
GGGCCAGGGATGGCGTACTGCCAGATAGCCGCCATTATTTGTACCGACAGACTCTCCTTCCAGATTTACCACATCCGCCAGAATACCGGGGAAGGGCAGGGTTGCTGAACCCGGTTTCGTCGAGATGGCTCCAGGCAACGGAGTGATCATGATGCCGCCAGTTTCTGTCTGCCACCAGGTATCGACGATCGGACAACGCTCACCTCCAATTACCCGGTAGTACCACATCCATGCCTCCGGATTAATCGGTTCGCCGACAGTGCCCAACAGGCGTAAGGAAGAGAGATCCCGCGCATTGGGCAGATGTTCTCCCATTTTGATGAATGCCCGAATTGCTGTAGGAGCGGTATAGAATACGTTAACGCCATATTTTTCAATCACATCCCAGAAGCAGCCAGGGTTAGAGGCCCGCGGTGCCCCTTCGTACATTAAGGTAGTCGCACCGTTGGAAAGCGGCCCATATACGATATAACTGTGCCCTGTAATCCAGCCGACATCCGCCGTACACCAATACACGTCATCCTCCCGCAGGTCAAAAATCCATTGGGTGGTGATGTGGGTGTAAAGATTGTAGCCTGCGGTGGTGTGGACAACCCCTTTGGGCTTCCCTGTGCTACCAGAAGTGTAGAGAACGAACAGCATGTCTTCACTATCCATCGGCTCTGCCGGACAGTGGGCGGAAGCACCTGCTTGCAGGTCATGCCACCAATGGTCGCGTCCCGACTCCATGTGAATCTGTTGTCCAGTCCGTTTAGCGACTAACGTATTTTTGACGCTAGGGACACTGTTGTTTGCCAGAGCTTTGTCTACCTGATCTTTAAGGGGAACGATCGCATCCTTTCGCCAGCCCCCATCCGCTGTAATCACCAGCGTTGCTTTCGCATCAATCAGACGATCGCGCAACGCTTCCGCACTAAACCCGCCGAACACAACTGAATGGGGCGCACCAATCCGGGCACAGGCTAGCATCGCGATCGCGGCTTCAGGAATCATGGGCATGTAGATGCCCACGAGATCGCTCTTTTTCACCCCTAATTGCTTCAGCACATTGGCAACCTGACACACTTCCCGGTGCAACTGAGCATACGTAAGGGTGCGTGAGTCCCCTGGTTCCCCTTCCCAAATCAGGGCCGCCTTATTGCGTCGCCAGGTGGTCAGATGCCGATCTAGACAGTTGTAGGAAATATTAGTTTTGCCATTGACAAACCACTTGGCAAAGGGCGGTTGCCAATCCAGAACGGTATCCCACTTCTGAAACCAGTGCAGCTCCGTTTCTGCCAGCTCAGCCCAAAATGCCTGGGGATCGGATTTTGCCCTATCAAATAGGCTCCGATACTCTTCCAGACTTTTGATCCAGGCTTTCTGCGAAAATTCAGCGGATGGAGAAAATAGGCGTGCTTCTTGAAGAATGGATTCGATAGACGATTCAGACATAGCGCTGGGAAAAGAAGTGACTCTTAGCACAAGGTGCTTTTTCCAGCATACAGAGTCGCAGCCCGATCGATTCCATCTCTTTGTATTTGTAAAAGATTGCGACAAAAGATACTGCCCTCAGGAGTTACCCTGGAGGTCGCTCGAAAAGCATCAAGCGTTGTAGTACAACAGAAATAAAGTTTTGAAAGGGGGGAAAGGGGGAAACCCCTTTTGGTGGCAAAGCCCCAAACCCCCAGGTTGCAAAATTTAGTGTTTGCAACCGTAGTGTGGAGTGTAGATTGTGGAGTATGAAGTGTGGAGTAGGGACATTGCTGCCCACACCACCCCTGTCCACCGACAGTTGCTTTCTAAACCACTAATGCTGGCGCATGACCCGCAACATGCTCATTCAGCTTGACCTCATGCTGGGGTTGCCAGACCTTGCCATCTAATGCCATTTGCTCGATCAGGCTGGCCAGGCGTAGGGCTTTGAGCGCTTGCTCACCGCCTACCGAAGGTTGGTTGCCCCCTCGGACACAGGCAACAAAGTGCTCTAACTCGGCATGCAGGGGCTCAATGTTACTGGTGTAAACCTTCTCAATCAGCCCATCCTGGCGATAGAGGACCTGTCCGTAATCGGTTAAACAATTTGCGGTCGTTTGCCGATGAATGAGAATTTCGTTATTCAGAAAGTCAGCTTCGGTCAGCGAGTTTTTGCAGTGGGCCGCAATCCGGCGAATCTTGCGATGAGTCACCTTACTGGAGGTCAGGGTTGCCACGATGCCATTGGCAAAGCCTAGAGTTGCCGTGACATAATCCAGATAACCAGAATCGGACGCACGACTGCCGCTGGCGGTTAGTTTGATAACGGGTGCTGCCGCTAGCTCTAGCAACAGATCGATGTCGTGGATCATTAAGTCTAGTACCACTGAGACATCATTTGCCCGATCGGAATAGGGGCTCATCCGATGGGCCTCTAGGGCCAGCAGTTCCTCCGTGTTTAAAATCTTGTTGAGTTCCTGGAAAGCGGGGTTAAACCGTTCGATATGACCAACCTGCAGGATACATTGGTATTCTGCTGCTGCATTGACGAGAGATTCTGCCTCTGCAATACTGGCTGCGATCGGTTTCTCAATCAAGACATGGACACCCGCTTGCAGACAGGTCATCCCAACCGCATAATGCAGCCGCGTTGGCACCGCGATGCAAACCGCATCAACCCGTTCCAAAAGCGCCTGATAATCTTCAAAAAAACGAACCCGGTACTTGCTAGCAGTATCGATCCCCAGCTCTACATTAATATCTGAAACACCAACTAGCTCAACATCCTTTAGCATGCTGAGAACGCGGGTATGATGCTGCCCCATATTGCCAACCCCAATGACCCCAACACGAATGGGTTCAGGCTGACTTCGCTGCAAATGAGCGCTCGAATACCCTGAAGCTATGTGATTTTGCACTCCCGTAATCTCCTCCACCACAGAGAATTTGGCTAGTTATCGCAAACAGGTAACTTTAGCCATCCGAATGGTAGCATAGTGTCTTTGTTTATGAAGAATTTCAAAGTTACTATCCGGTTCCCAATTTCACCTTTTTTATTTATTTTTGTTTTGTTTGGCGCTGGGGCTATCTACTCCTGACTCTTCGTTTTCCCAAGCAATTACGCTACTACTAGACCAAAACGAAAGTTTTGGAGGGCGTCTGGGGGTGGGTTCCCCCTTTTGGGAACGAAGCCCCCACTCCCCCAGGGTGCAAAATTTATGAGTTGCAACACTACACTCCCCTGTCACAATTATTCTCTGAGTCCAATTCTTTTCAGTTTTTGAATATCCTGGGTTTCCCAGAGAATGAATGTTAGAACGTTGAGATGCCTTTAAAGCTCCTGCTTGCCTGTTCAAAGATTTAGCTGAGTCGGGAAGCATCCTTCCTGACAAAGAGGGGGAGGGACAACGTCCCAGGCAAACGGTGAAACTCCAGCATCATCTTTATCTGCTTAGTTTAATTGCACCCAGCCACTGATCTGCATGAAACGTGTTTTGAACAACCAACGGATGAACCCGATCCAGCTGTACGGTAAATTTGCCGTGGCCGGTGCATTGCTCATGGGTGGGCTGTCTCTCCTCAAGCTTGCTCCCATGTCAAATGCAGGCTTACCTGAGGTGATGTCTGGTGGTGAATTAAAAAAGCTGCAGGCAACCGCTAGCGCCAGAATTGAGCAACGGCAGGAACAAATCCGGCAGATCCGTCCGGAGCATTACGATTTGGGACGGTTTCCCGTCACTAACCAGAATGAAAAACATTGGCGCAATATTCTCTGGACCACCGCCGTTATCGAACCCCAGGAACCTTTTGTGGTAGAGGCGATCGACCGAATTCTGGCAATGATGAGTCAGCCGGAGTTGTCAGACTCGCAAATGCGGACCATAGATGCGGCAGCCAAGGTTGGAACTCAGCTTTATCTGAAATATCCCAATCTCTACACCAGCATCAGAGAAAGGTTTTTACAAGCCATCGACCAGAGCCGGGATCCAGAATGGGTGGCGATCTCGCTTTCCGGGTTGGAAAAAGGTGGACTTTCGCTTGAGCAAATGCAAAGTCTGGCTGAGCGAGTCAAGGCACGGTTTCCAGGTTGGTCAAAAAATATTTATTTGTATACAACGATTCGTGATATCGCCGATGCTATTGCACCCCCTGCCTCTCCGCCGCTAAAGGATTTGCTTAGCTGGGAAATTGCGCCCAAGCAACTCCATCTCTATGTCATCTGTCAGACCGATCGGGATATTCTCTGCCAGACGGTTTTGAAAGACCGGGATGGGGCATTTGTTCGTCGCCAGGATGGACAACTCTGGTCCGTTCAACTACTGCTCCGGTCGATTCATAGCGGTTTAGGTTGGAACTTCGTTCGAGGACAAACTCCCCAGGGGATATACCGGGTGGAAGGTATTGAACCCCAACCGGACGATGAGTATTTCCGAGCCTATGGCCAATTTTCTCTGGTAAAGCTGTATGTTCCCTTCGAGCCGGGGGCAAAGCAATTTCTACCCGATAAGTTCGGTACCTTTACCGGTAGCCTGCAGGATTATCAAAATCTGTTGCCCCCTTCCTGGCGGAGCTATTGGCCCATTCAGGAAAGCTATTGGGCAGGCAAAGTGGGTCGCAGCGAGTTCCGAATTCACGGTACAGGCGAATCTCCTGATTTCTTTTCTAGCAAAAGCAAAGATCCAGATGCCTATAACTGGAATCCTACTATCGGTTGTTTGTCTGCGCTCGAACTCTATAACGAAAAGGGTCAGTTGATTCAGGCTGATATGCCCAGACTACTTAAAGCCCTACGAATCGTAGGAGGTAACAATTTTGCGGGCTATTTGGTCGTGGTCGATCTTCCGGGTAAGCCAGGGCAGCCAATTTCTTTGAGCCAGATAGAGGCAGCGATCGGGGACGGCAAATCTAAGTCCTCATCTCAGCGAAAATTTTCTAATAAACTCAAAACCAGTCAAACGGAACCCACGGCAAAGGTTCCTGGCAACTCAGTAGGCAACTCAGTATTAGAATCAGGTCAACTCTCCATTTCCTCAGATCCGAATGCCAGATTCTCCCTCTTTTCCACGATTTCGTCTGCTAACCTGACTGGGGCTGATTTTTCGCCCCCTTCAATCAGACAGGCCAGCGCAGCAAAATCCCAGGCTGAAATCCAGTCCATGCCGCTGTCCTATTAGGCCCAAGGGGTAAGAATCGAGGAGGGAACCGGGAAAGGAATGAAGGAATGATGAGGAGATGAGGAAGTAGAAGATCTTTTAGTTGTCTGTTCCAAGCGAATATGCCTCAATTAGGAATAAGGAGAGTTTAGGAAAGGTAGTTATGTACTTACTTCATCCCAATTTGCCCACACCCTAAGTCTCTCTCCCAGAGCTATCC
>JBAUTA010001130.1:0-2813 GCA_049581985.1 Kovacikia sp. | reverse complement strand
AATCAGAATGAGTATGAAGATTATTGGGAAGGATCAGCCGTAGAAGATGCGATTAATAACTTAATTAATCGAAAGAAAGTACCTATCGCTGGAACTAGTGCAGGCATGGCTATTTTGGGTGATTTCTATTATGCACCGGCTCATGAAGGAGTGCTGAGTTCGGAAATTTTGAACAACCCATTTCATCATAATACGAAGGATATTTACCGGAGCGATTTTATTAAAGTTCCCTTTCTCAAAAATGTTATTACTGATACTCATTTAGATCGGCTAGATGACGAACATTCTGAAACAAGATATGGAAGGCTTTTTGGATTCTTGGCTAGAGTTGTTCATGATAACGGACAAAAATTTCCGGTTTATGGTGTCGGCTTAGAAGAAGGTGCTTTTGTTGCCATTAATGAAAAAGGCATCGCAAAGGTCTTTGGCAATGGTACAGATAAAGGACAAGATGCCTACTTTTTACAAACTCAAGGTGCTGTACCCGAACAAATTGAACCAGAGTTACCCCTGATTTGGGATCGCAACGGACAAGCGGTTAAAGTCTACAAAATTTCAGGAACTGCTGAAGGGAGCGGGCACTTCGATCTCAACAATTGGTCGAATGCTGCTGGAGGGAAATGGCAATACTGGTTTACTACTGGTGGTCTATCTGGCTTCCGACGAAATTCAATCTAAAGGCATCCAACTGGTTGTGAATGCGATCGCCCATCTTCAGCCCAAGCCCCTGCAAATCCAAAGCAGGATACCGGAGTCACTGTCATTTCCGCAAAGCTACCGCCATGCTCCCGCTCTCTCAGGCAAGAGCGGTCGCCCTTCTTCAGCCGCGATGAGATCGCCCCATCATCTACTTGCATCCGCAGCCTAAGTAAGCGGATGCCAAGCTAGAGTCAAAGCCTGCCGTGTGATACGGGGTTGCATTGGTCTAGATATACAATTAGTGCCCAAAATCAAGGGGAGATCGCCATTTATAAAGCATTACGCCATACCGAAGCAACCGATATACCCTACGAGGTCAGGGCACTGGCTATGGTTCAAGTTAAGGAGTGAGAGCATTGGGAAGGTTGGTTACAATCTCTGGGCTGAGTGCATGAATGGCAGCATCGGTCGTCTCAAAGCAGTTGTCTAGACCAATTTTGTTGAGCAAGCCACTCCGCGCTAGAAGTTGCTGGACTTCTGGCTGTAAACCGCTCAAAATCAGGCGACAGTTGCGCCGTTTTAGATCTTGATAAATATCTTCCAATGCCACTAAACCAGTCGTGTCCATATTGGGGACATACCGCAGTCGCAGAATCAGATATTTAACCTCCGGTTCCTCTCTCAAAAAGGTGACAAACCGTTCCGCCGCCCCAAAGAAGACAGGCCCGTCAACCCGATAGACCGCAATTTGCTTCGTTAACTCCAGCGGCACACCAGGGGGAAATACTTCAGTTTCAGGCACTTTGCCTAAACTTAACTCGCTCATTCGCTTAATGAATAATGCCCCTGCGGCAATCAAGCCCACTTCTACCGCTAGAACTAAATCAAAGCAAATCGTGACTAGCCAAGTCAGAATCATTACCCCAAAGTCAGCATAGGTTGCCCGAAGCAGTAACCCAATGGCTTCCCACTCAACCATCCGCACACTCGTCACCATCAGAATCCCCGCCAGTGCCGCGAGGGGGATCTGGGCAGCTAGAGGAGCCAGCGTTAAAATAATGACCGCCAAAACAACGCCATGAATAATGCCAGAGAGCCGAGTTTTACCGCCAGCTCGCACATTCACCGCCGTCCGGGCGATCGCCCCAGTAGCCGGAATCCCCCCAAAGAAGGGCACGACAATATTGGCTAAGCCCTGGCCAATCAATTCGCGATCGCTATTGTGCTTTTCGCTGACCGTCATGCCATCCGCCACCACGGCAGACAGTAAAGACTCAATACTACCCAGTGCCGCCAATGCCAACGCCGGATTGATCAGTTCTCGAATTAAGCCAAAGTCATTCCAATGGGGAATGCCTTGAAATGTTGGCAAAGCCTGAGGGATGACGCCAATCGTCGGTACGTCTAGATGCCAAAATGCGGCGATCGTCGTTGCCAGAACCAACCCCACTAAAGAGCCAGGCACAATCGTGGTAATGCGCGGCCAAAATAACTGGGTGACAATGACAATGCCAGCCAGCCCCACAGCAACCCAATGGATACCCTCTAAATGAATACCCGTTGCCCATAAACCCGGCAGAAAATGTTCACTGCGCGGGAGCTGTAGCCCAAAGAAATTGTTGAGCTGACCGCAAAAAATAATTACAGCAATCCCGTTGGTAAAGCCCGCCGTCACGGGATAGGGGATGAATTTGACTAGCCTACCCAGCCGCGCCACCCCCAGCGCCACCTGGATAATGCCTGCCATCACCCCCGCAATCCAAACTTTCTCAATGCCGTATTTTGCAACAATGCCAACCAAAATAACCGCCATGGCCCCCGTTGGCCCCGTAATCTGCACTGGGGAACCACCAAACACAGCCGCGATAATCCCTGCCACAATCGCCGTATACAGACCAGCCTTTGGCTCGACACCACTCGCAACGGCAAACGCTAAAGCCAGCGGCAGCGCAACCACCGCAGCGGTTAACCCTCCTGTCAAATCGCCGCGCCAGTGCTTAAAAAGACGGCTAAACCAGGACGGCGCATTTTCTTCAGGGATCTTTTCTATGGGCATCAGATGCATTGAACCTCGTTCAAAACTAGGTTTCAGCCAGAATGCCTATACTCTAGCGGTAATGGTTTGCCGTGGATTTTAATGTCCTAAAGTCTGTCAACAAACCTCAAAGGAATGC
>JBAUTA010001129.1:0-1648 GCA_049581985.1 Kovacikia sp. | reverse complement strand
CCATGTACAAGCCACAGCGAACTCTGGTTCGTCCTCCCGCAATCATCCGTTTGCCCTTGTGTTTACCACTGTCGTGATTGATGGGGGCAACTCCAACCAGGCGAGCGATCTGTTTTTCATTGAGCTTGCCGAGTTCGGGGAGTTCTACCAGGCAGAGGGCGGCTGTGACTGCCCCAATGCCCTTGACGGACTGTAAAATCTGGTCTTTGCGCTGCCTCTCGGTGAATAAAACACTGCTCTGTAGCCAGGGTGCCTGTATTTTTAAGAAGCGCGTGGCAACCCAGTTTCCCCTTGGTGCTTGACACCGTATGGTAGCGCTCGGAGCCACGCTGTTTTGCCAATGATGCAAACTCGAACAATTGCTAGCAAGTGAGATCTCATACCAATTTAAATGTCGAACAGGGCATATTGGGGACGGGGTGCAGGGGTGGAACCCCTAGCTGGGGCGAAGCCCCCACACCCCCGTCTGCAACCCTCATCTTTAAAATTGGTATCACATGTGCAAGGACGAGTTATCAAAAGGATCAAAAACCATACCTCAGCATAGACGATGACCCTCGAAAAAACATGGGTTGGCATTGATGTGAGTAAAGACAGGCTTGATGGCTACTTTTTGCCTCAAGGTTCAACCTTCCCGGTGTCCAATGGCGAAGTTGGAGTGCAGGAACTGATTGGGCAGTTAAGGCGAACTCCAACGCATTTAGTGGTGGTTGAATCAACGGGTGGATTGGAGCGAACCCTGGTTTCTGGATTGCAACAGGCGGTGATTCCAGTCGCAACCCTTGCGGTATCTGCGGAGCAGCGCGCGAACCCTCGAAAAGTAAAAGGATTTGCGACGGCTCTGGGCAAAGCCAAGACTGACAAACTCAATGCCGAGGTAATCGCCCGGTTTGCTCAAAGCGTGAACCTGCAATCCCAACCCATGATTGCAGCAGCAGCCCAAGAGTTGAGTGACCGGATGCATCGTCGTCAGCAATTGGTGGAAATCCAGGTGGTGGAGAAGAATCGTCTCAGTCGGGCCTCAAAAACGATTCAAGCCGACATCGAAGACCATCTCAAACAACTGGAGCAACGCATCGAGTGTTTGAATCAGCAGATTCAAACACTCGGACAACAGCAAGCCGATTGGCCTGGCCTTTTTAGCATGACCCAATTTTCTTTCAGGCCACTTCCTGAAAGTCGGATTTCCAATTTTTCCTGATCAGTCCATCGAATCTCCGTATCAGGAATATAGGAACTCTGACATTGGACATTTTCTTATGTGGCTTTACTCTGCTACGTTACGCACAGGCTCTCTACTACTTCTTGTGATTTCCGACCTATGGAGGGCGATCGCTCAATCAGTCGGACACTCACACACCACTTCGTGTACAACGTCTACAGCCCAGGTTTCAAAAAACTGCGGTCGCCTCTATCATCGTGGCAGCGGTCGGCGAGAACTTCTCCAACCAGTCCATTCCATCCTTGTCTAAGAGACCTTTAAATCGAAAGTTTATTCAACTTAAGGGTGAACAGAGAAACCGTTCACCCTTAAGTTTTTGAAGTTTCTGCTATGTATAAAGCTCTCAGCAAATAGCTTTCAAGGCCAGGGCTATTTCATTCTAATTGAATAAGCGATATGGTAGTGAAGTTCCCTATCAAGTCCACC
>JBAUTA010001128.1:0-4281 GCA_049581985.1 Kovacikia sp. | reverse complement strand
AGACCAACGAGCGCACCGTCGTTTAACTTGGGCACAGCGATGGGATAGAAATGCTATCACCAATGCAGTTGCTCAATGGCAGGTCAAGCGATTTGGAATTTCCTCAGCAGTCCTAGATTGGCTCAGTAGCCTGAAACCCAGACCTGTCGTAATAATTTGAATCTCATTGCGCATCTCGTGGGGAGTAGAACGCTATGACAAATCCATTCGTACACGTTGAACTGAACACGACCGATCTCAGTCAGGCGAAAACTTTTTACGGAGACCTTTTTGGCTGGAAGATGGAAGACCTCCCGATGCCGCAGGGGCCTTACACTATGGTTGACGTTGGGGAAGGAACTGGCGGTGGAATGATGACGCAACTCATTCCCGGTGCTCCTTCGTCATGGTTGCCTTACGTTGAGGTTGACGACATCACGGTTGCTACCCAAAAGGCCAAGTCGCTCGGTGCCAGCGTAATGAAAGACGTCACGGAAGTTCAAACTATGGGCTGGTTGAGCATCATTACTGACCCGACTGGAGCAATGCTCGGACTCTGGAAACCAATGAATTGAGATTAGAGTGCACCGCGTGCTCTTGCTGCCAAAGCCGGAGCAAACAGCATAAACAGCAAGCCGAAGCCCATAAAGCCGCCCTCTGCCAAGTTGTAATCAGAGAGCATGCGCTCTCGCGTGTAGCCAAGAGCTGTACCAAGACTAAACTCAAAGATTGCCATCAGTACGACCCACAGTAGCCCAACCCTTAACTGCTCCCCAAACGACTTGGCACCGATCCAGCGGATGCAGGCCCATGCTATTACAAAGATGATTGCTGATCCGATTAGAACGCCAATCTGGCGGGCTGGCATGTCGCCTATAGCGGGCGCAATCAAGAGTTGCCGAATTGTTCCGTGGATGGATTCGGCAACCACGATAAGAAGCCATGCGGTGAATGCTCTAGGCCAACGCATCAAAGTTGCCTCATCCCGCTAACGCTTGAGCTGAACCGCAACCTTATCGTTTGGCATGAATATAGTCTACAAAGTAAAACTTGGGTTCCAACCAATACTTCAGACCTACATAAATGACTAATCCAAACAATGCTCGCCACACCCTGGCTGCACCTCACCGAGGGGTCGTCGTCAACGTAGCGCCTCATCCCGATGACGAAGTACTCGGTGCAGGTGCAACGCTCTTGTCTCTGCGGGGCATGGGGTACCGGATTGTAAACCTCGCGGCGAGCCTCGGTAAGCGCGACCGGAGCGAACAGCGTCGTGAGGAGGTTGCCGCTGCCTGCCAAGTCCTAGGGTTCGACCTCGTGATCCCCAACCCGCCTGCCCGCATTTCCTTGACTGATAACCTCCGTGAGGCAGAAACGTACCTATCTCAAGAGATCCGTAAAGTGGTAGATTTTGAGGCTCCAATCATAGTCGTATCTCCGAGCCCCCACGACCGCCACCACGGACATGAGGTTGTTGCGCGCGCAACGCGTCGGGCCCTCGAACTGGTCGCTGAATCTGATCCTCCACGCTGGTGGATGTGGGGCCTTTGGGGTGATCTTCCCCTGCCAAACATCATGACGCTTTTCCAGGACCAACTGCTGAGTCAACTGCTCCTGGCAATGGACCAGCATCGTGGTGAAACTTCGCGTAATGATTACGCGAAGTTAATTCGTGGCCGAGCGCTCATGAACGCTTGTCTGGGAGCTGAACGTGTTTTCGGGTTTGGAAAGGAAGGTATTGCCTGTGACTATGCTGAACTCCTGACAGAGGCGGTGTTCGCGAGCGGCACGTGGCGCGTCGGGCGCGCACGGCTGTTGACTCCCGACAGCGTACTCGCAACACCCACATCGCAATCCATACACTTTTGGCTCGACCAGTTGAGCCTCACATCGCAGTTCTCTCAAGATGACTTCTCGAGGTAGTTATGTGTGCATCGCTAACATGCCGACAAACTCGGTGTCTGAGTCCCAGTCTGTTCCAAACACCGGGCACTCAGACAATGGGTCGACCAGGCCTGAAGACATTCCGCTTGGCCCCAGGCCTATTACAAGCAGCAGCGCGCAGTAGGTAAAAGTCATCCCAAAGCCATTCGAGCGCTAGCTTACAAGTGGGGCAGAATCCTCTGGCGCTGTTGGCAGGATAAAGAGCCTTATGATGAGGAGAAATACCTTACCGCACTAAAGCGTAAAAAGTCCCTGCTCATAGCACTTCTCGCTGCTTAGATATCTCATCTGACAACTAGATTCACTCTGCATAAACAGCTTGTTCAGCATTCGCTATTGACCCCGTCCGCCTCAGGGTCTATGTTAGCCTTCGCGGCTACAAGACATTGACTGAGTAAGTACGAATTGCTGTGTCTACCGTTGCAATGGTCAAACCGTTTTGTAATGCCTGACAAATTAGCATTCTGTCAAATGGATCACGATGTAATGGCGGTAGTTTGCCCAATTGAGCCACACTACTTTCATCAAGGGCAAGAATGACAATTTGATGGAGATCGCGCTGCTTTGGCAAATACGTTTCGGGAGATTCTGGCAGCGGAAGCTTACCCAACTGGTATTTGACAATTGCTTCCCAGACGGAAATTGCACTCAAATAGACTTCATTGCTTGGATCACGAATGGCATCCCGAACGTCCGTTGATAGCCGGGCATCGCCGCTGATAAACCATAGAAAGATGTGTGTATCGAGCAGAATCCTCATTGGCCCTCGAATGCACTGATAAGATCCTCTGGCAAAGGAGCATCAAAATCATCTGGAACGGTAAACTCGCCTGCACATAACCCAAATGGTCGCAATGGCTTACTGCTGGCAATCGGTCTCAGTTCGGCAATCGGCTGATCAGATTTAACAATGACAAGCGTTTCACCGGCCTCTACTTGGCGCAAGTATTTCAATGGATCTCGCTGGATCTCATCAACAGTTACGTTTACCATAAAAAACACCTTGCATGATAAATACGATACAGTTATTTTCTCTAATCTTCACTCCCTTGCCACTACGGTGTCGTATAGCCCACAATAGGTCAGTCCTGGGTGGCTCTCGATGCCCGTGTAGCGAAGCGATGCATCTTCGTATCGGCGGAATGCGAACACGGCCTGGTTCATGTGCTCGGTGTTGAACACCTTGAGCTGTACGAGCAGATGGAAGTCATTCACCGTAAGGCCGGTGACAGTCAGAAACAGATCTGGCTCTAGCTTCGTGATCACATCCTGTAGCGTGTTCTCCCGGAAGTTGGTCAGGTACATGAACGCTGGGATGCGCGTAGCGAACTTGATCAGCTTGTCCTGGATTTGCTTGTGCTTGGACTTGTACTCCTTTTCTTCGGCGGTGAGTTCATTCTTCTCCTTGGTCGTTAGATCCTTTTCTTTAGCCTTGTTCTTGAGTCCCGCGCAGTATTCAGATCATGAGCATTGTAGAAGTTGAAGTCGATGCCGTCATGCTGCTTCCACGCCTGCATCAAGCGATAGTAAGAGATGTCTAAGACCCCATCGAAGGAGACAAAGGTCTTGTTGCGATAAGGCATCTGTGATTCCCCCAGTGACGCTAACGGCTAAGTTGAGCGGCGGCTAGCATCCTCTGTATCCCCACCGAGATCTCTTGCCCGTCCGCTCCAACGTGTTGTTAGACCGCGTTTTGGTGACAAGCTGACGACTTCTCTACCGCTCTCTGCTTGCTTCTTTTGCCAGTCCGCAAACATGGCATCCAAGTCATAGTTAAAAGACTTAGCATGTTCTTCTCGGATCTTATGAATTTCATCTAGAATCTCGTCTTGCAACATTGCTCAGTCTCCTAATAGTTCGTAGGGAGTGCAAATTACTGGTAACTGGTATCCAAAATCAAGGCTGATCTCTTCAAGTTTCCTTTGAATCTGTGCGTTTGCGATATGCTTACAGTTCCAGGTTAACAGGTAATCCAAGCCATGTACGGTGGCGGCTGCAATATGAACCGCATCGTCAGAAGCCTTGGGAGGAAGATTACTGCGCGCAAGAAATTGGATTGCTAGACTTCGTACAGTCTGATTGAGTTCAACCAACGGGACTCCGTTGAGGATATCCAGACGATTAGCCGCAATCTCAGGATCTCCTCGCAACACCTCATCTAGGACAACTTGTGAAACATAAAGTATGAATGCACTTCGGCGAGACTCCCACCACTCCTTTGTAACCTCTATGGTACCCTTTCAGGGGGTTTTCAAGTTTGCTAAGGGACGAGAACGGAAAACTCTGCTACGTTAAACCATATGGATGAGCAGTCTGCCATTTGTACTGAGCCAATTTCTGGTGCTGATTGGGAACGGA
>JBAUTA010001127.1:0-5867 GCA_049581985.1 Kovacikia sp. | reverse complement strand
TTGAGAGGCTTTGTGAGCAAGGATTCCAGTGGAATCCTTGCTCACAATCCAAATAGGGTCGCGATAAATAAGTGTTCCATTTTGCGATTCTTGGGTTAACTTGTAACCCAGACTTGGATCAAATGTGCTGAGGGATTGATCTTTTGATCTTTATAGAGCCTGAAGCTACAGAGCTTAAAGCGATTCATGGCAATCCCTGGTTTGTCTTAAGGTAGCGGGTATTGAAGAAGGAATGACCAACTCACTCACGTTGTATCGACCGTCCATTCTTGAACTGGCACGGGGAGGGAATTTCCGGGCGATCGCCTATTGGATCAATAGTTTGCTTGCACCCTATGGAATCTATATCCGTGCAGCAATGAGCCGTTCCGGGCATTTAAATATTCTGGTAGATTTCCAACAAACCAGGCGCAGAGAGTTTTATATCGCGCTCCGCAAGCATTTAGTGCGGTTTATTTGCTATCGGCTTTGGACGCTTAATTCGGAGGCAATTCAAGATGTCCGGATTGTGGCGCGGATTGCGGGAGAGTCTGATGTTCTTTGGAAGCAGTCTGTCCGTTTGGTCACCCCGGCTAACCGGGAAAAGCGCCGTCGTGCCGAGCACTTACGTGAGGTTGCTCGGCGCGGCGTAGCCTGGCTCAAATTTCAAATTTTCCGATCGGTGATAGTCAGCCGTTTTGCCTTTGCTGGTTTTTTCCTCTGCTACTGGCTTCTCTACTGGGAGATGGCAGGCAAATACTCCGCAGACAAGTCTTTAGAGGCAATGGCATTTAATGCGGTCCAGACGACCGGGCAGGTTGTGAATGCCCAGGAAGCACCGGGTCAACCCTCTGACAAGGGGCAGCTGCGGGCTGTGGCTCCAACTCCGGTGCCGGTTGAAAATAACCTCGTCCAACTGGGACAGACCCTTGAATCAGAAATTGCATCGAACACCGCAACTGAACGATTCCAGGGGCTGACTGTGTCGCAGGTTGCGCCCGTGAATGGAGAAAAGGTGGTTGCGTTGACCTTTGATGATGGTCCCTGGCCCGGTACGACCGAACAGGTATTGGACATTCTGAAGCAGTTCAACATTAAGGGGACTTTCTTCTGGGTTGGGCAGGCACTCCAGCAGAACCCGGATATTGCCAAGAAAGTTGTGGCAGCAGGTCATGCAATCGGTAACCATACCTGGAGACATCCGATGGACGATGTCGATGTCCCAACTGCGGCTGAGGAAATTGGCAACACGGCCAAACTAATTTATGAAACGACCGGAGTTAGAACCAATCTTTTTCGCCCACCGGGTGGCAATATGAGCGGTTCAATGGTGCCCTATGCCAAACAGCTTAAGGATATCGTGACGCTGTGGGAAGTGGACTCGAATGACTACTACGTTTCTGCTCCCATCATTGTGGATAACGTGCTGACCCAGGTACAGCCAGGGGGCATTATTTTGATGCATGATGGCGGGGGCGATCGCACCCAAACAGTCCAGGCGCTTCCCCAAATCATTACTACGCTACAACGCCAGGGCTATCGCTTTGTTACCGTGCCTGAATTGCTGGCAATGGGCAACCCATCCGATGGTGCAGGTAAACCCCCCTCAACCCCAACCGATGCGGCTCCTTTCAATCCTGTTCCAGGCTCCAGTAGAGATGCAACGGACAATCCTTTTAATAGCCCCTCCCCATCCCCTACCCCAGAGGCTTCAACGCTGAACCCAAACCCGGATGCCAATGGCAATATGCCGGGAATTGCCCCAATGGCTCCAACCGGCGTGCCTTCTAGCAATCCGAGTCCAGGGGATGGAACCGTGCAACCGCCACTCGTGCCAACTCCCACGATCGAGCACCCGCTGAATCTGAATGGAGATATGCAAGGTGCGCCGCAGATAGTTCCGCCGACCGATCCTAACCCTAATCAGATTCCTAACTTGAGCGAGCAAATGATCGGAAATTCTCCTCAGAAAGCAATTGCAAGCCAACCCTCAGGGTAAAGAGCCAGGAGGGAGGGATTTTAATGTCTGCCATTTAACCACCAGGGAGCGACAGCAGTGTTTCATGTAGTAACCAAACTGGATTATCTCCTGCGCGAGACTTTTCTGGGTTTAAAGCGGGGTGGCTGGATGAACTGGGCGGCGGTGAGTACGGTCACGGTGCTGCTGTTTCTATTTGGAGTCGGGCTTCAGGCTTCCTGGCAGATGGAGGGGTTGCTGAATCGGTTTGGGAGTCAGTTAGAAGTCTCTGTTTACCTGGAAACCGGGATTCAAGCAGCGGATCTGAAGCCTGTAGTGATGACCATGGCAGAGGTTGCAGAAGTCAAGGAAGTGTCCAAGGAGCAGGCATGGGCTGCTCTCGTCAAAGATTTGGGAATGTCAGACATCAACGGCGCAACAAAACAACTGGAAGGGAACCCGCTGGTTGATGAGCTAAAGGTGAAAGCTAAATCCTCTGAGGCTGTGCCTTCCCTGGCTCAAAAATTGGCAAAGATGGCCGGAGTAGAGGAAGTTCAGTATGTCGATGAAGCGGTAAAGCGGGTTGCCCAATTGAACCGGGGCTTGAGTTGGGTGAGTTTAACCATTACAACCCTACTAACCCTGACGGCGATCGCTGTGATTACCACGACCATTCGCCTGATCGTGATGGCCAGGCGGCGGGAGATTGAGGTCATGCAACTGGTCGGCGCAACCAATACCTGGATTTATTTGCCGTTTATCTTGCAAGGGATTGCCTTTGGGTTGGCAGGAGCCACGATCGCCTGGGGTTTGATCAACACCATCCAGCAATTATTAAATAATTTCTTGACCCAGCAACCAGAATTTGTCCAGTTCCTGGCAAACGGGTTGCAACTGAGTCCTTTGAAAGTCATCCTGCTTCCCCTCATTCTGTTGGGATTTGGCAGCTCAGTGGGACTAATGGGTAGCCTGTTTGCCGTGCGTCGAATTGCCTTAAAGTGAGGCCCCTACAAGGTGCGGTATTGATTGAATTCGTGATCCTGAGGGTTTAAATTGCCCCCAGATGCTTACCAAAAGTCGATCAAGCAGAAATCGCAAGGGGTTGTCGTTGCATCGATTGCCCGCTGGGAGTCTTATTCGTACATCCTGGGGGAGTTGGGGTTTCCCCCTCTATCCCCCTCCAAAACTTTCGTTTTGGTCCATTAGTGTTGCAAATGTTGCAAATCCTCAATTTTGCAACAGGCGGGGGATGGGGGCTTCGTCCCTCAGAAGGGGTTCCCCCCTTCACCCCTTTCAAAACTTTATTTTTGTTGTGCTGGTGCCAAGATTAAACGGGCAGTGTTAAACGGGCAGTAGCGATCGCTGACAGGAGGGACAAACCGCATGGATGCTCAGTTGGCAGTCCAGTAAATGATAGCCTTCCTTTTGGGCTGTTTTAGAACCAATTTTGAGGATGGTATCGCTTTTAAACTCGATCGTTTTACTACAACGAATGCAAATCAGGTGATGATGGTGGTAGGGATAGGGCTGATTTAACTCGTAGTGCTTATGCCCTTCTGCCAGTTCCAGTTCCCGCAAGATTCCCATGCGAGCCATTAATTTTAGGGTTCGATAAATGGTGGATAGGCTTATTCCTTCGCCCTCGCTTTTTAGCGTATTGTAAAGGTCTTCTGCGCTGAGGTGATTTCCCTTAGGGAGATTCTGGAAAACCTGAAGAATCGTCTCCCGCTGAGGAGTTAACCGCCAACCTTTTTCATTAAGTTCCGCTTTGAGTGAAGTGACTGTGTAAGGAGCAACCATGATTGCCTTCTCAATAAGACTTATTTATTGAGAAGGATACACAATCTGATTCTGATTTTCAAGTAGAAGCACTTATTGAGAATAACTTTTGAGAAGGCTAAGGTTAGCCGGGATACGGTTGTTGGCTGTCACGCAGGCTTCAATCACCTGGGGCGTCAACAAATCCAAAAATATTGCAGCTACTTTTGAATTTTTTTTAACCAGATCTATATCAATTGAAAGCCTCAGGGTCGCAGTGGAAGGAGTAGGGGCTGCTCCACCAGCCTGGGATTCTACCGTAGGTCTAGTCGAGCCATGCTCACCTCAAAGCTCCTCCAGTTGTCCTAACCAAGGCTATGGTTATCCATGTAAAGCCCTTCAGGATCGGGAATTAAATACCATCGACAACTTCCCATCCCCAACTTCAATCCTAAGGGCTTAGGACGAGCAAAAACCTTGGCGATGGCCGCAAGGATATCTGTCGAATGCTAAGCCCCTACAACGGATTGGGTTGATTTTGGGTTTGTTCCTGAGGATTTCAGCCCAAAGCTTCCAGGTAATCGCGCACGCGGTTACGGCGCTTGGGTTGCCGCAATTTTTGCAGCGCCTTGGCTTCAATCTGACGCACCCGCTCTCGTGAGAGGTCGAGGGCACGACCAATTTCAGCCAGGGAGTAGGGATGCCCATCCCCCAATCCAAAGCGCATTTGAATGACATCGCGCTCACGCGTGGTTAGATCGGCAAGGAGTTGCTGCAAGTCACGGCGTAGGGCTTCTCGCATCAGGGTATCTTCTGGAGAAACATCATCCGTTTCTAACAGATCGCCCAGTTCCGTATCTTTCTCTTTGCCAACTTTGGTTTCCAGAGAAACGGAACGGGGAACCCGGAGGAGCACTTCCCGTACTTGCGGAGCGGTCATCTCTAACTCGGTGGCAACGTCCTCGATCGTAGCCGTCCGCCCTTTTTCCTGGGAGATTTTGCGCTGTGCCTTTTTAATTTTGTTCAGCTTTTCGGTAATGTGAACTGGCAGGCGGATGGTGCGGCTTTGAGTTGCGATCGCCCGCGTAATACCCTGCCGAATCCACCAATAGGCATAGGTGCTGAACCGATAGCCCTTGGTTGGATCAAACTTTTCAACGGCTCGTTCCAGGCCGAGGGTTCCTTCCTGAATCAGGTCTAGCAGTTCCAGGCCGCGATTCTGGTATTTCTTAGCAACCGACACCACCAGGCGTAGATTCGCCTTAATCATGTGTTCTTTTGCCCGAATCCCTTCTGACTGAATCTGCTCCAGTTCTTCAACTTTTAAGTCTGTCAGGGCTGCCCAATCTCGTTTGCCCTCTGCCAGGATAGGCTTCAGATCTGGCACACCGACCCCAGCTTCAGCCGCCCACCGTTCTAAGGAAGGACGATGCCCTAAATGGCAGGCTAGGCGATCATGGGCTTCAACCAGTTGAACGTAGCGCTGGATTGGACCCGATTGCTGGAGCGCTGCTTCTGCTCGTATCTCTAGCAGGCGCATGTAACGCTGTACCTGCTGTGCTTCCGAAACTTCCTCATCTCGACCCAGGAGGCGAACTCGACCAATTTCCTGGAGGTACAGACGAACCAGATCGGTTGTCCGACGACTGGCCGCCCGCTGTAGGCTGGCTGAATCTGGATATTCCATTTCCAGACTCATCAAGTCGTCTACTGATCGCTCATCACCCCGAGATCTATCCGCCTGAAAACTCTGGGCATAGAGTTGTTCGTCGTATTCTGCTTCAGCGTAAAAAGTTGATGCTGGCATAGTATTCGTCTCAGTTGCTCCAGGTAAGAAGGGTTTCAGTCAGCTTTCATGCTGCTATTGTTCCCGTCACTTAAGGACAAAAGAACATTGCTTAGATTTCCGTAATCTTGTCTTGACAGAACACGGTTGTCTGAGCATTCTGAGGCAATCCTGCAGCCCCACCATTGATATTCCTGCACCCATCAAACGTCAGTAAAATAGTAGAATTAGCCTTCAAAGTCAGTATTTATGGCTTGCAGCTAGTATAGGAACTAGGTTTCGGGTGGGGGGTGACCCAAATCAGGTGCCAAGATAACCTACATCACTTCTAAGACAATTTCCTGATCTTTTTTGCTCACCCTCCCTAACTTCATCAAGGCTTTGAAA
>JBAUTA010001126.1:0-1724 GCA_049581985.1 Kovacikia sp. | reverse complement strand
ACATAACCCTTCAATAAGACAAGCCTCTAACCATTCTTGACTGCGATGGAGGGCCTGAGGTCTATAGTTCCAGGGTTTTTGGCCTTTGTAAAAGCGAGTCTCTGCTGCATGGAAAGACAAACCATATTTTCTGGCCCAGTCTCGGACAGTGGTTGATGAACAGTCGCACAAAGCGGCAATGTCTTCAGCCGATTTCCCAAGTGCAAGCTGGCTTTGCAACCAAAGTTTGTCTCTATACAGTCCGTTGCCAGCAGCTACCAGCCCATTGCACAAAACTTCGCAGGGTTTTGTGAGGTTTGCAACTGCTCCATTTTCATCAGTTACAAGACCAACGGCATCTCCCATTGTTTGCCAGCCTGAAGTGGTATACAGGCGATGATTGGCAGTGCAGTCCAACGTTTTGCCATCGGCCAGGGTGAGCCGATAAACAGGTTGTAGGCCACTACACATGACCTCTTTGATGTGACCGATCTCAAATCGTCCAGTCTCTTCATTGAGGACTCGCAGCCGCATTTTTTGCAAACGGTTTTTACAGTCACGACGATATTCTCCTGGGGGTTCGTCGTTTCTGCCCTTAACGAATCTTTTGCGAATGGCGGTTTCTCCGTTCGTCCAGAGTTCATAAAGCTCACCAATCTTTTTTTTCATGGTTCGATTGGTATGGCCTTTGGCATTGACAAAGGTAATTTCTGTATCGGCGACCAAGCACTGGACATCGAAGCTCACGTTCCGATGAGTTCGGACTTGCTGCATCACGCTATGGGGGAAGTAGCCAAAGTTCAGCACGAACTGGGGATGCTCAAAAGGGCCGTAGTGCCCTCGATTGCCCTGGAGCAGATATTTGACGATCAGTTCTCCAGCCTTGGCCTCATCCGGGATCTGTTCCATCTCGTCGTAGACAAACCCTTCGGCATAGTCTTGATGCATTCCGGCATAGATGATGCGCTGCGGGTTGGGGGTTTGCGAAATGACTTCGACCTTAAAACGTGGATCCATAGAAATAGCGAGCTAAGTTTATCCGACGGTCTGCACTGGCACAAACTAGCATCCCATTTTTTCAGAATACTGACTCGCTGGGAAGCATTTTCTGAAGATTTTCCAGAATCCTGTCTCTTAAAGAACAGGAAGCTCCACAGGCTTAGGCTTGACCTTCAAGACAATCAGGGTCATGTCATCATTCTGAACGCCCTGACGTCCAATAAATGACTGCACCTGGGCGAAGAGGTAATCCAGGATGTCCTGCGGGTTTTGGCAGCGGTGACAGGCGTCATAGAAGGCTTTCTCTAAATTTTCTTCCTCAAAGCGATCGCCGCTGGGATTGGCGGCATCGGTAAAGCCATCGGTGTAGTAAATGATGGTGTCGCCGGGGTAGAGCTGTACTTGGCTTTCGCAAAATTCAGTGTTGATGTCGAGACCAATCAGCATCCCGTCCGTATCGAGGCGCTCAATGCGGTCGGAGTGCGATCGCCACAGTAAGGGTGGATGGTGGGCTGCATTGCTGTAGACCAGGGTTTGGGTTTTGGGATCGTACTCCGAGTAAAACAGCGTCACAAATCGATTGGAGGTTTCCAAATCGCCATACATTACCGAGTTAAGATCCTGCAAAATCCGTGCGGGGGAATGTCGGTTTAAGATATCCGTCCGCAGCATGCCACGGGTCATCGTCATGATCAGACCGGCGGGAACGCCTTTCCCCATTACATCCCCAATCACCAAACTCCAAC
>JBAUTA010001125.1:0-2349 GCA_049581985.1 Kovacikia sp. | reverse complement strand
GGTTAATTGATCCAAACGATCGCTCAGTGATTGTTATCTAATCCCATCAACAACCATAGCTCTTCCAAGTCAACATTCCTTGATGGGTTTACCTGGAATCAAGCTTAACCTGGCCGTAGAATAAAATATTTGATTGGCTCAAAATGTAGGTATTCCTTCCTATCCCCCTACTCCCTACCCTGCTCCCCCCTCTTTACCCCAACCTGAGACACCATCATGGGCAAACCCACTGGCTTCATTGAATATCTTCGCGAAGTCGCATCGGAAACTTCACCGCTCGATCGCATCCGTAACTGGGATGAATTTCACCTGCCGATGCCGGAAGAAAAGCTCCGTACCCAGGGCGCACGCTGTATGGATTGCGGCACACCGTTCTGCCATACGGGAACCATCATCAGCGGCATGGCAAGCGGTTGCCCGATCAACAACTTGATCCCGGAATGGAACGATCTCGTCTATCGCGGACTCTGGAAAGAAGCCCTCGATCGCCTGCATAAAACCAATAACTTTCCCGAATTTACCGGGCGTGTCTGTCCTGCTCCCTGTGAAGGGTCCTGTGTTCTGGGCATCCACAACCCACCGGTCACAATCAAGAACATTGAATATTCGATCGCCGAGAAAGGGTGGGACGAAGGCTGGATCACCCCCAACCCCCCGACCAAGCGGACCGGCAAGAAAGTTGCTGTGATCGGTTCTGGTCCTGCGGGATTGGCTACCGCCGCCCAACTCAATACTGCTGGACATTGGGTGACGGTTTACGAACGCGCTGATCGCCCCGGTGGCCTGTTGATGTATGGCATTCCTAACATGAAGCTGGAAAAAGAGCAGGTCGTCCTGCGCCGCCTCAGCGTCCTGGAAGCGGAGGGTGTGACCTTCGTGTGCAATACCGAAATTGGCAAAGACCTGCCCGTCGAGACCCTGCTGCAGGAATTCGATGCTGTCGTGCTGTGCATTGGTGCTACTAAACCCCGCGACCTGCCGATTGAAGGGCGGGATCTAAAGGGCATTTACTTTGCCATGGACTTCCTCACAGCTAATACGAAGTCCCTACTAGATAACCATTATGGCAATGATTTTATTTCCGCCAAAGACAAAGATGTGGTAATCATCGGCGGTGGCGACACCGGAACTGACTGCGTCGGAACCTCCCTGCGGCACGGTTGCACCAGCGTTGAACAGCTGGAAATCATGCCCAAACCACCCACAGAACGTGCGCCCGACAATCCCTGGCCCGAATATCCCAAGATTTACAAGATGGATTACGGACAGGAAGAAGCTGCCGCCAAGTTTGGGGATGATCCCCGCGTTTACACCACGACCGCCACCCAATTTGAAGGCGACGAAAGCGGCAACGTCAAAGCGATTCATACGGTCCAGGTAGAGTGGAGCCGGAACGAAAGAGGGCAGTTTATTCCTAACCCCATTCCCGGCACCGAACAGGTGATCCCAGCTCAACTCGTTCTGTTAGCAATGGGCTTCCTTGGCCCGGAACAACCCCTGCTAGATGCCCTCGGACTCGATCGCGATCCCCGCAGTAACATTAAGGCCGACTATGGCAAATACACTACCAGCATCCCCGGTGTGTTCGCTGCCGGAGATTGCCGTCGTGGACAAAGCCTTGTTGTTTGGGCCTTCAATGAAGGACGGGAAGCTGCACGGGAGTGCGATCGTTACCTCATGGGGCAGACGAATTTACCATAAAGATAGGGTGGTCAGTGATTAGTGGCCAGGCATCAGTGTGACTCAATTCCTTTCTCTCTCCTCTTCTTACACCTAAGGAAAAAAACCAATGACAATTTCTCCCCAAACAGTCTACGACAATCTCAGACTGCTTGAGAATGTAGACGTCGTTAGAAGTGCGTATTATCGGCAGCAGGCTCAGGAGGTGTTGGCAGATTCCAGAGTCAGTCTTCGCTGGCGGCAGGCGATCGCCGATCGGTTGATCCAGGCAAACCATTTGCTCGAAATGCGAACGGTTGGCAAGGATGATAGCTATTAAGATAGAGAGCAGTCATTGTCGTTATCGCCACCCTCGTAAGCAACGGGAATAGCCTCGCCTGGGGCATCGGTTGCCCCCAATTACCCTCGTAAATTGCTCTTGTAAAGCGCTATTCAGATAGAGCCGCAATCTCGCCGTCCCAGGAGTAGATCGCCACTAGGGTAGGAGGAAGATTGCAAATTTGGCGTTAAGAGATTGCAAATTTGGCGTTAGTTGAACTCACCGCCATGGGTAGATTTCGCAGGAATATGGGATATTTGAAGCCAAATTCACCTGAATGGGTGAATCTATTGGATGAATTGCAATATTGTTAGTTGTAATAAATTTACCCATAATAATAGATGCAAGTA
>JBAUTA010001124.1:0-3261 GCA_049581985.1 Kovacikia sp. | reverse complement strand
GGGTGAAGGAGTGGAACCCCTGTTGCAAAACTTTATTGTTTGCAACACTAGGCGGATTGCATTTGCCCTCACCGCCTGGCGGAGACGTTGGGCACGGTTCGCCTAAGCGCTCAGCGACCGTCTCAGTCAAGCTGCGCTTAGATCGAAGCTAAAAAGTCTCTGATCGTTACAGTATATGTATAAAATACTTGCGTCATTTGCGTGAAAAAACGCTAGATATAGCGTAAACTCTCAATCGAAGCAGCCTGATTGGGTTAATTTCGCTAAGATGAAGCAACAGCAAGCATTAAGGTCTATGACACGGACTAGCATCGGGATTCGCACCGCTGTGACACGGTCTGAGCGCATCACAGGTCAGATTCACGTCTACGATGGGGCAGGCAAAGGCAAATCCCAGGCAGCATTAGGGGTCGTGTTACGCTCCATCGGGTTGGGAATTCATTCTGACTGGCAAACCCGTGTGTTGTTGCTACGTTTTCTTAAAGGACCGGGGCGGACGTACGATGAAGATGCGGCAATTGAGGCTCTACAGCTTGGGTTTCCTCACTTGATTGACCAGGTTCGGACAGGCAGAGCTGAATTTTTTGGACCGGGGGATGTTAGCCGGTTTGACCGGATGGAGGCCCAACGAGGGTGGGACGTGGCAAAGGGCGCAATCGCCTCTGGCCTTTACTCCGTCGTGGTATTGGATGAGCTAAATCCAGTGCTGGATTTAGGTTTGCTGCCTGTGGATGAAGTCATTGCAACCTTAAAGCGCAAACCAGAACAGATGGAAGTAATTGCGACAGGGCGGGCGGCTCCCCAACCCCTGTTGGATATTGCCGATTTACACTCAGAAATGCGCCCTCATTATCACCCTGCGGCTAAAGAGCAGGGAATTGCGGGCATTGAAATCTACACGGGATCGGGCAAGGGTAAATCCACCAGTGCTCTGGGAAAAGCGCTTCAGGCGATCGGTCACGGCATCAGTCACGACAAATCTCACCGGGTGTTGATTATGCAGTGGCTTAAAGGTGGAAGCGGCTATACCGAAGATGCCGCGATCGCTGCCCTCCGCCAAAGCTATCCCAGCTTGGTGGATCATCAACGATGTGGTCGGGATGCGATCGTCTGGCGAGGACAGCAGCAGGAATTGGATTACGTTGAAGCAGAACGGGGTTGGGAAATTGCGCGGGCAGCGATTGCTTCCGGACTCTACAAAACCATCATCCTTGATGAACTGAATCCCACGGTTGACCTGGAGCTACTTCCCGAAGAACCCATTGTTCAGGCACTTCTCCGCAAACCTCGCGACACTGAGATTATCATCACCGGGCGGTGCAAAAATCCCCCCGCCTATTTCGACCTCGCTAGCATTCACTCTGAAATGATTTGCCACAAACACTATGCAGAAAAGGGCGTGGATTTAAAGCGGGGCGTGGATTACTAAAGGAATTAAATGATACCCAATTTAAATAGTGAACAGGGCAGCTCGGGGACGGGGTGCAGAGGTGGAACCCCTGGCTGGGGGCGAAGCCCCCACAACCCCCATCTGCAACTTTCATTTTTTAAATTGGTATGAGGATACCCTTACTGAAAGAAAACTGTGGGTGCTTGAGCTATCCGGAATTGACCTGATTTTGATTGAAGTAAAGAGACTAGTGTTGCAAACACCAGGAGTCCGTCAGGATAGATTTGAGAGGTCACTCAAATCTACAAAACCCATATCCCAGATGTTTTGAAGGTTGCCCCCCCCAAATAGTCTTGACAGACCCCCAGTCTGGAATGTAAAGCAGGAATAGAAATACTGATAGCAGCATGCTCAACGCGATCGCGCAACTGGTTGGCCGCTCTTAAACTCACCCATTCCTTGCCCGAGTTCCAATCTCTTCCAACCCCCTTGAGCTATTTCGCGATGATAATTGCGATAGGCGTTCCCCAGGAATCCAAAAATGATGAAAAATCCCTTCAAACAGCCCTCCCTCTATCTCTCTTTACTGTTAATTGGAAGTAGCGCTGGATGTGCCATCAAAAGCAACGATAACAATACGACCCAACCGGTTGCAGGCACCTCTACGGTTACCGAATCGCCCCTGCCGTCTCCCAAACTCAATGATCTGGATTATGTGGCTCAAATCGTCCAGAAAGTAGGCCCAGCAATTGTACGGATCGATTCTTCCCGCACTGTTGCCCAACGGGGTGGAGACTCGCCCTTTGGGCAATTCTTTGGCGAACAACCTCCTTCCCGACAACGCGTCCAAAAAGGCACAGGGTCAGGATTTATTACCACGTCTGATGGACGCATCCTGACGAATGCCCACGTCGTTGAAGGCGCAGATAGCGTCTCCGTTGTTTTAAAGGATGGACGCAAGTTTAAAGGCACAGTCATGGGTGCCGATCCGACTACGGATCTGGCAGTCGTTAAAATTGACGCCAATAGCCTCCCGACTGTTAAGCTGGGCAACTCGGACAATCTGTTGCCAGGGCAGGCAGCCATCGCGATCGGGAATCCTCTGGGACTTAGCAACACTGTCACCGAAGGAATTATTAGCGCTACAGGGCGATCGGCGGCAGATGTGGGCGTTTCCTCAGCCGAGAGAGTTGACTTCATTCAAACCGATGCAGCGATTAATCCAGGAAACTCAGGCGGACCTTTAATTAATTCTTCCGGAGAGGTAATTGGCATTAATTCAGCCATCATTCAAGGTGCCCAGGGAATTGGGTTTGCGATTCCAATCAATACTGCTCAGCGGATTGCAGAACAAATAGTCACCAAAGGTAAGGCAGAACATCCCTACTTAGGCATCCAAATGGCTGAACTGACCCCTGAAATCCGGGATCAGATTAATCAAAGTGACGCTGGAATTAAGATCAGTCAGGATAAGGGAGTTGTCATTATCAATATTCAGCGTGATTCTCCCGCTGCCCGTTCAGGTCTGCGCCCAGGAGATCTGATTGAGAGTATCAACGGCACCGAAATTCAAACCTCTCGGCAGGTGCAGCAACAGGTAGAAGGCACGACTTTAGGGAATACCCTAGAAATCGCCATCAACCGAAATGGGCAGACCCAAAAGTTGAAAGTTAAACCTGAACCCTTGCCCGCCAGAAACAACACCTGATTGCAATCATGAAAAGAGAAAGGTGGAAATCCTTGGGTTTGCAACCCAAGGATTTCCACCATAGAGGTTTGGAAGCTTCGCCCCCAAGCAGGGACCCACCCCTTCACCCCTTGTAAAACTTTATTTTTGTAGTACCAGGGCTGACAGCAGAGTTGGGAGGTGA
>JBAUTA010001123.1:0-1728 GCA_049581985.1 Kovacikia sp. | reverse complement strand
GCATCACTAGGTGTGAGATCTATAAACGGTGAACTCTAATCCGACAAGTTATCTAGCCCAGAAGTGTGTAGCAACTAAAGTCTTGCACTGAAAGTGCATAGTTTAGGACTAGCGTGTTTGGGACAATCAAGACTCTCGTCTAACACCTAATGATATGGACGAATGCGATCGCCCAATCTTGTATAGACTGACTTAAGCCCCCTATGAAACCCAGATTTTTTCTTGTGCTAATTGGTTTGGGATCAGGCACTCGTGATCCCCAAGGCTAGTTCCAAGCTTTACACTGTAAATGGTGGCTGCCTTTCAAAATTTGGGTCAATGGCACCTACGCGAAAATAATTCGGTGTTTGATCTGGTGGCATATTTCGCTTAATCGCTTTGTAAAAACGTCGATAATCTCCTCTAAATTGTTCGTTATTCCAAACCCGCAGCAAATTGCCGGTGAAAAGACCATTGAAGTTGCCGTCAGCTGACAGTTGATTATCTTGACACCCGGAAATTAGGAGGGTAGATGCGCGCACTGCTCCGCGAGATTCTTTCAAGTCCTTGTTTTCTAAGATAGAGTCATAAAAAGCTTTATTCTGCCTGTAGGTTCGCAAAATTATCGGATTTGGCATGTAGCGATATTTTACCTCTGTGGTAGAAGGAGTAGCACTCCGAGCGGCAACTGTCCCTTGATAGTATGCTTGCTTGGCAACTGTACCGCTATGACAGCTATCAGAAAAAACTAGGATGCGGACACCTGCTACAAATTTTCCCAGTAAATTGTAGATTTCATCATCAATTAATTGACCGTCATAAAGACACCAAGTTTCATCCATGTTGTCATCGAGTTCGTCTCCATTCAAGTCAGGCACTTGCCCCCCATGACCAGAATAACTCAACAGAAAGATGTCTCCTGATTTCAGAGTTGTAGCGACCTGAGTAATCTCGCTGATGACTTTTGCTCGCGTTGCCGCCGCAGTTAAAAGTGTTTTGACGGTGAAGTGTCTAGATGTGGCAATCTCAGCCATATCTTCGGCATCGGCCTCACAGGCTCTCAATTCGCCTGACCAACCGCCATAGTGAGCTGGATCAACGGAATTAAGACCAATTGTTAAAGCAAGTCCTTGTGGCATATTCCTTCTCCTTTTTGAATGTTTGAGTAGAGGTGGGCAATGCCCACCCTTGGTAATGCTATAGAACCCAATGGAGATCTTAAGAATGGGCTGCAAGGCGCTTAAACATAAGCCTGACAAAGCAAATACCTTAATCAGTCCTGTAAGGACATCAAATCGGCTCTATAGAAGAATGTCACTGTAATACTGGAAGATCTGTCAATTTATCATTAAATTAAGCTTATTGAGAATCAGCCTGGGGGAAACCTCGGACTGAAGGGACTTTCAGAAATGTCGTGAAAAGTCAGGGGCTCTAAGCCCCTGATGCGCCGCCACCCTTTACGGGAATTCGGCGCGCGCTTTGCTCACCAGGTCAACCAGATCCGAACCACCACTGCCGGTATTATTGGAAGGGTTCTGGCCGCTCTGCGTCGCCACCGCGTACGGGGAGCCGTCCCAATATCCCCAGAATGGGCCGCCGCTCTGGCCCGGCCACACGTCAGCTTGGTGGCTCATGCTCTCGTGAGAGTCGGGACTCCAGAAGTCGCCGTCGAGGGCAATGCCGGTCTGATAGGTCGGCCGTTGTGTACCGGTCAGATCACCAGGGTAGCCGACGTGGGTCCAGTACGCG
>JBAUTA010001122.1:0-1890 GCA_049581985.1 Kovacikia sp. | reverse complement strand
CATCAGAATTGTGAGAATTCCCAGGACTAAACCCAGAAAACCAATCTGTAGTTCCCGACTGGTAAAAATATCTAGAGATGAATCAGGCATACCTAAACTCCGTCTTTCGTGTTGGTTCGTTTCGCATCGGTTGCGTTTGCCGAAAAAGCAGTTTATCTCGTGTTTGTTGTAGTCGAAATATAGTCGAAATACTGTAGGCTTTAAAGCTAAAGCGAAAAAGGGGCAGGTAGGACCCGCCCCAGAGTTGATGAATTTCTAACGCAATGCTAACTCAAACTGAAGCTAGGCGGCTTATTGATGTCGCTAATACTCGCCTTGGCAGGTCGGGATTGAAACTAGAGGTAAGCGGCAAGAATCTGAATATTTCGGTTCGAGGCATGTTTCCGGCACGTCCAGGCGATAACCGTCAGGGTACTTTCCAAACTCGGCTCTCGCTCAAGCAACGGGCGATCGACAAAGAAGTTATCAAGCAGGCAGAGAATACCGCTCGTGAGATTGCCCTTGATCTAAACAGGGGCACCTTCGACTGGAGGCGTTTTTCCGATTATCAAGATCCCGACCAAAAGACAATTGATGCCTGGGTTAAGGAGTATGAGCAGCAGTGGTGGCGATCGAAGGACAGATCTGACCCATCGAAACAGAGTACCTGGCTCGTTTACGAAGGGATACTGAAAAAACTTCCCCGTGAGGGTGCGCTTACCTTAGAAGGGTTGGTTGATTGGGTTATTGATTACTCCGAACCCAACACAGTCATGAGACGACACTACTGCACGGTTTCCAAAGGACTGGCTTCACTGGCGCGGTTCCCAACTGAATCGATTAAAACTCTGGTGGGAGAGCAGCCGAGTGCCCCCGTAAACCCACGATCATTGCCAACAGATAGCGAGATAGTAGAAACCAGGAATTCCATCACCGATCCCGGTTGGCAATATATTTTTGGGTTGATCTGCACATACGGACTTCGGAACCATGAAGTCTGGTGGTTGGATTACTCCGAATTTCCGATTGTTCGGGTGCGTGAGGGAACTAAAACGGGTTCGCGCCCTTGTTATCCCTACTACCCTGAGTGGGCAGAGTTATGGGAGCTGGATAAGGCCGTCTATCCAACGCAGATCGAGCTGGCAAAAGGACAAAGTAATAAGAAACTGGGGTCAAAGGTAACACGGTGGTTTTTAAGGATTTTGGATCGCAGTCCTTACGATTACCGTCATTGTTTTGCTCGTCGTTGTCTGGAGTTTGGGTTGACTGTGGACGTGGCAGCTCGGCTGATGGGACATTCTGAATTGGTCCACAAGCAAACCTACAGAGCATGGATTGGGGATAAGACTTATCTGGATGCTGCTGAAAAAGCAGCCAAACGTGAGGATCGACCGAGATCGCCTCGTCTCAATCCAGAGAACCAGGTGGATACTTAATGATTCGGCGAAGGTTTACCTTGAAGGCTGTTCCACGCCTGAACCAGTGAAACCCCTCAATATATTCACCGTTGGTGAGTGCTGCCAGAAGCGATTCATAGGAGAAACCTTCTTTGCCGCAGCACTCCTGTAAAATTGCGGCAGCTTCCCTGGCACTATGCCACCATCGCCCGTCATCCCATTGTTCCAGTGGAAGATCAAGGATTGACGATCGTCGTTTCTTGTTGGCAGATCGCTCTGGCCCTCTCTCTTGAGAGCTGATAGGAAAAACCTGCTCCGGCTGGGATTGATAAGTGCGTGGCATAAAATCAATCGTACTACTTTGATTGGGTGGAAGTGGAGTTCGCTTGGACTTCCTTCTGCATCAGCCGGATCTCATGCAGGGTAAGGTCGGGAAACTGTTTGATGATCTTCTCAAGTTGTTCTTGCGTCATGGCAGAGGGCCTCTCTGTGTGTTTTCGGTAGTGCCCATTAA
>JBAUTA010001121.1:0-2938 GCA_049581985.1 Kovacikia sp. | reverse complement strand
CGTGGAGACGAGCGCATTGCGCCTTTGACGCGCAGTGTAGAGGAAATTCGCAACACCTGGGAGCTACGGTAATGACTAATAAACCAATCTTGCGGGTTGATCCAGAAACCCACCGCCAAATCCTTGACCGAGCCCGTGACAACATCAAGGCCGCTAAGGAATGGGCTGAACAAATCCAAGTAGCTATTGATGAGTGCAACCGCCTCTATAAGGACTCCCCCATCGCCCAATACCGTGCTCGTAAAAGAGCCGAGAGAGACCAGAAAGCTAATTCCTCTACTGCTTAAATGAGGCTTAGAGGACAAATAGCGTGGGACGTTTTATCGAGATCTAATCCCCCAATCTCCATCAGAGTAAGGGTTTGCACTGCTATCACAACCTGAGTAATACCAGCCTTGCGGTCAAATAACGTGGGATTTAAGCCTCAAAATCTGTGGTCAAATATCCCGAGATCCTCAAAAAATAGCGTACTACATCCTTCAAAGTCCCTTCCTACTTGAGTTCTAAGCCCTTCCAATGCGGTCAAATATCGTGGGATCGAGGACAAATACCGTGGGACGCGACACAAAAACTTGGACATTTAATTCGCTATACCGCCCATTTATTTCGCTATTTGACAACATGCGTCGGATTTGGCTAGAAAGCATTTATATCGTTGAAATAATCTCGCGGTAGACTTCGCCTCAATGCTTAACCCGGTTTTCTGTTCGCCTGCTAGTTCCCTTTGACAAGGCCAGTATTTCCATTATATTAGAAATATGGAAAAGTTAGCCGCAATCACCGCGCTTGCCGCGCTTGCCCAAGAGTCACGCCTTGATATCTTCAGATTGTTGGTTCAGGCCGGGCCTGAAGGAATTCCGGCTGGTCAAATTGGGGAGCGGCTTGGACTACCAGCAGCAACCCTATCTTTCCACTTGAACCAACTCAGGCAGGCGAATCTTGTGCAATATCGGCGAGAAAGCCGCTCGCTGATCTATACAGCCGCCTACACCTCCATGAACGCATTGATGGGGTACCTGAGCGAAAACTGCTGTCAAGGCAATGCTACCGCTTGCAGCATCAAAGTTTGCGATCCCACTTCTAGCGAAGGAAAATGCCATGAAACGTCTACATCTGCACGTCTCTGTTGATGATCTTGCCCATTCCATCCAGTTCTACAGCGCCCTTTTTGCAGCCGAACCAACGGTCAATAAGTCTGACTATGCGAAATGGATGCTAGAAGAACCACGGGTCAACTTCGCCATTTCAACCCGAAGTGGTAAGACTGGCCTTGATCATCTTGGTATTCAAGTTGAATCCCCCGACGAGTTACAGGAAGTCTACGGACGGCTTGAAAAAGCTGATCGACCCGTGCTTGAGGAAGGCTTGACAACCTGTTGCTACGCGAAGTCTGAGAAATCATGGATCGCAGATCCCCAAGGTATATCCTGGGAAGTCTTTCTCACATCAGGAGAGAGCACGGTCTACGGCGAAGACATTGACCACGGCTCGATCTCCACGCCATCTGGGGCTTGCTGTTCTCCCAAAGCTGAAGCCAAACCTGCCGTTGCTGCCTGTTGCGCCCCAAAACAAGGGGCGGTTTTATGACGATTGCAATTTACCATAATCCCGCCTGCGGGACGTCGCGCAACGTCCTTGGCCTGATCCGCAATAGCGGTGAAGAGCCGCAGATCATCGAGTATCTGAGAACTCCACCCTCTCGCGATGAACTTGTTAGCTTGATTGGCCGCATGAAAATGCCTGTGCGCGATCTGCTCCGCCGCAAGGGGACACCCTACGACGAGCTGAATCTGGAGAATCCCGCCTTGACGGATGACCAGTTGATCGACGCGATGATTGCCCATCCGATTCTCATCAACCGACCAATTGTCGTTACCCCCAACGCCGTGAAGCTTTGCCGTCCCTCCGAGGTCGTTCTGGAAATTCTTCCCAATCCACAGCGCGGCGCATTCACAAAAGAAGATGGTGAGCTAGTAGTTGATGCCAACGGCTACCGCGTTATTCGAGTTTCGCAATGACCATTCATACTCTCTCGCAACGGCTTGTAGCGGAAGGGATAGGGACAGGTCTATTGCTGGCGACAGTAGTGGGTTCTGGTGTGATGGCCGAGCATCTAGCAAATGGAAACGTCGCTATTAGCCTGCTAGCCAACACTCTCTCAACGGCCGCGGCACTTGTGGCTCTGATTCTTACATTTGGACCTATCTCAGGAGCGCATTTCAATCCGGCTGTAACCCTCGCCCTCGCATCCCGAAAAACACTGCCCTGGACGGAAGCATCGGGGTATGTGTTGGTACAGTTACTTGGGGTCTGGTTAGCCCACATAATGTTTGACCTACCAGTCATTCAAATTTCAACACATGTACGAACTGGCCTTGGGCAGTGGGTAGGAGAATTTACCGCTACCTTTTCACTCCTGATCGTGATCTGGAGCTGCTCGCGATTCCGTCCACATACTACCCCCTACGCCGTTGCTGCTATCATCACGGCTGCCTACTGGTTCACATCTTCTACTTCTTTTGCCAATCCAGCAGTCACTGTAGCGCGGGCACTAAGTAATACCTTTGCTGGCATCCGCCCGGTAGATGGAGTGGCCTTTATCCTTGCTCAATTGCTTGGAGCTGGGGTAGCAACGACTCTTTTTGTATGGTTTACAGGCGAATAGTGCGATTTCAGAAATACAGTATCGGCCATTTCCTCAAATTTTATAGCAGCCGCTAATTTGGATTGGATTAGACATCATCTAAGTATGGATTTGGATATAGGTAAGAATATGGCTCGCCACTCTACTGGCAAAGATGGTTTTTGCTCTTCCACCCGTTCATTGATATTGGGGAAAGAGGCATCTTTTGTGAATTCCGGAATTGGCGGTCATAGTTTCCGGAATTCACATCTTCCGCAGCCCGTGGGTCATCATTAATCGCTCTAATCGCTCTGG
>JBAUTA010001120.1:0-3412 GCA_049581985.1 Kovacikia sp. | reverse complement strand
ACTGGAGCAGCAAGAATTTGCCCAGTTGCACCACCAGCTTAGCCAGAAGCTCAGGAATATCTTAGACAAGCTGCACCAGAAGGCAACGGTTTTTCAGACCCGCCTGCAACAATCTGATGGGGCAGATGACTATCGACAGCAGGCAGATCTGTTGATGGCGCACCTGCACCAGTGGAAACCTGGCATGACTGCGATCGCCCTCCCCGATTTCGTCACAGGTGAACCGATCAGGATTCCCCTGGACCCTGAGAAAAATGCTGTGCAGAATGCCCAGTCACGCTACAAACAGCACCAAAAGCTGAAACGGGCACGACGGGCGATCGATCCCCTACTGGCAGACGTGAAAGCCGAGATTCACTATTTGGAACAGGTAGATGCAGCCCTGGTTGAGCTGATCCCTTATCAAACGACTGAGGATCTAAACGCGCTCAAGGAAATCCAGGATGAACTCATCCAGCAGCGCTACCTGGAGGATCCTGAATATCGTAATCGCACCAATTCCAGCTCGGAAGACTCCGCCAGCAAGCCATACCGATACAGCACCCCAAATGGTTTGGAAGTGTTAATTGGTCGTAATAATCGCCAAAACGATCAGTTGACGTTTCGGACGGCTGGCGACTACGACCTCTGGTTTCACACGCAGGAAATTCCAGGCAGTCACGTTTTATTGCGGTTAAAGCCTGGGGTTGCTCCAGAAGCCACTGATTTACAATTCGCCGCCGACCTGGCAAGTTACTACAGTCGTGCCCGGCAAAGTGAACAGGTTCCTGTGGTGTATACAGAACCTAAAAACGTGTATAAACCCAAGGGTGCAAAGCCCGGTATGACTGTGTATAAGCACGAACGGATCATTTGGGGGCAGCCGCAGAAGGGAAATGAATATTTAGTGAATAATGTCAGGAAGCTGTGAAGTTTCATGACAAAAAGTTTGTGTATCTTGTTACAATATGTCCCAAGGGGGATTACTCTATATAGCAACCCGCTGCAAGTTTGGGAACGCGCAGATGGGTTCCTCCGATATGAGAGAACAACAGAATGATCTTGGGCCAGCAAAAAAGCTGGCCTTTTTTTTGCTGACCTTTCTTATAGGGAATTTTTTAATTAAACGGGGGCAGGCTTGGGCTTCCAATCAGGGTGGCTACCTCTGCATCCCGTCCTAGCTCATCTCCATCCCCCGGATAGCTGGAGTTATGTGTCACCTAAACCGATGAAACGGATTTTTCCACCCCTCTGCTATAGTCTAGCGCTTGACTCCAACTCAGGGGGGTGGAAGAGAACCCGTTGTCGGGCTTATTCGGTCAGAAAATTTCTCGCAGACGCTTTAGGGAGGTTTGAATTTGCTGGGTTTCGTCTTCAGTTAGTTGACCTAATTGCTTTTTCAAATGGTTGATGTGGGCAGGAAACACTGCTTCAAATACCCGATTCCCTTCTGGCGTCAGCACAATCATAAAGCAGCGGCGATTTTCAGGGGGAACTTCCCGCCGGACCAGTCCTTTTTGCTCCAGGCGATCGACAATACCGGTTAGGGTTCCTTTAGTTACCAGGGTTTTTTCGGCTAACTGGCCCATCATCATGCCGGACGTGTTTCCCAATGTGCAGATCACGTCAAATTGGGGGGACGTTAAGCCTAATTCCCGGATATTCTCTTCACTGTAAGTTGAAAATGCTTGATAGGTGCGGACAAGCTCACGCACAACAGCCATAAAAGGTTCCTGGGCAGCTTTTTGGGTCGATGCTAAGGAATCTGCTTGAGGGTGAATAGTAGGGGATTTGTTCATTTTTAAATAGTACTACACAAGAAAGTACTGGTACAAACAATTCCTCCTGCGATAGCACGCTTTCCTTAACGATTACGAAATACTGTAGCTAGAGGGCGAGGGGCTATTGCAGTGTCTAGAATGGACTTCTGGAGCAAAAAAAGTGAGAGCTAGTGTTGCAAATCATAAATTTTGCACCCTGGGGGTTTGGGGGGTTTGGGGGCAAAGCCCCTCCAAAACGAAAGTTTTGGTCTACTAGCAATTAATCAGCTTGATCATAAAAATAGTTTCTGATGAAATTTCCAACTTTTAATCTTGTTAATCTTGAAAGTCTTTTGCTACGGAACAGGAATGCGTGAGCACCTGGTTTCGTAAAAGTTCAGTAATGGAGGACGGGAAATGGGAATTGCTACAGTTAACCCGGCAACCGGAGAGGTGATTAAAACGTTTGAGCCCTTGACGGACGCAGAAATTGAGCAAAAACTAGCCCTGGCTCAAGCGGCTTTTAACTCATATCGCCGATCGTCTTTTGATCAGCGATCGGGCTGGATGAATGAGGCTGCCAATATTCTGGAGTCACGGAAGCAAGAGTTTGGCACAATTATGACCCTGGAGATGGGTAAGACGCTGAAATCGGCGATCGCTGAAGTGGAAAAATGTGCGCTGGTTTGCCGCTACTACGCCGAACATGCCAGCAAATTTTTAGCCGATGTCCCTGCTCAAACCGATGCCAGCATTAGCTACGTGCGTTATCAACCGCTAGGAGCAGTTTTAGCCGTAATGCCCTGGAACTTTCCTTTTTGGCAGGTGTTTCGGTTTGCAGCACCGGCGTTGATGGCAGGTAATGTTGGATTACTCAAACATGCTTCTAATGTGCCTCAATGTGCGCTGGCGATCGAGCAAATCTTCCAGCAGGCGGGCTTTCCTTCCGGTGTATTTCAAACCCTGTTAATTGGGGCCGATAAGGTTGCTGCTCTGATGTCTGACGATCGGATTAAAGCCGCCACGCTGACTGGCAGCGAACCTGCTGGAGCAAGTCTGGCCGCCGCATCGGGCAAAGAAATTAAGAAGGTTGTACTAGAGTTAGGTGGTAGCGATCCATTTGTAGTTTTACCAAGTGCTGACTTGGAGATGGCTGTTTCTACCGCAGTGACCGCTCGTCTGCTCAATAATGGTCAGTCCTGTATTGCTGCAAAACGGTTTATTGTGGCAACTGAAATTGCGGATGAATTTGAAAAATGTCTGGTTGAAAAGTTTAAATCGCTGCAGATCGGCGACCCAATGTTACCAGATACAGACATTGGACCATTGGCGACTCCAAGTATTCTTAAGGATATTGTGCATCAGGTGCAGGACGGAGTAAAACAGGGCGCACGAATCCTGATTGGAGGCCAATCGCTGGGGGGGCGAGGTAATTATTATCTGCCAACTATTCTCACGGATATTTCGCCGGATAGCGCGATCGCGAAGGAAGAGTTCTTTGGTCCAGTTGCGATGCTGTTTCGGGTTACAGACATTAATGCCGCGATTCATTTAGCAAATAACACACCATTTGGATTGGGAGCTAGTGCCTGGACAAATGATGCAACTGAAAAGGAGCAGTTAATTAATGAACTGGAAGCTGGAGCGGTTTTTATCAATGGTCTGGTCAAATC
>JBAUTA010001119.1:0-3103 GCA_049581985.1 Kovacikia sp. | reverse complement strand
CCCAATAAGAGGTGAAGTCTTCGCTGGGGACAGCCAGGGGCCATTCACTCCAAAAAGGAGTTTTGTGATATGCAAGACCCACTGTTGCTGGGCCTCTAACACGTTGTACTTAGATCGCAGATCTTCTATTTCCTGCTGGAGTTTTGCTGACATCGCCTTCAACCCAAGTTAAATCAATTTTACTGTTTTTGCTGTGGAAGTGGAATCCGCTTGGACCTCCTTCTGCATTAGCCGAATCTCATGCAGGGTAAGGTCGGAAAACTGTTTGATGATCCTCTCAAGTTGTTCTTGCGTCATGGCAGAGGGCCTCTCTGTGTGTTTTCGGTAGTGCCCATTAACTCGATAAACTTGTTTGGAAAATGGGTTAACACTTTTGCTATAGCCTCGTCATTGGTAGCAGCAACAATCCAGCCGTCTTTATCTGTGATGTTAAATTTCATCCCGTAGGGTTGCCTCCCTTCTGCTAATCGGTACTTTAGGGGGAATTCAAGCGAAATACTCATCGGTTCAGTCATGGTCGCCTCCCTGGAACATCTCTTCAAGCTGTCGTCGATTGCGAAAAGTTTGAAATTCGGCAATGAGCGGATAGGTTTCTTTGGGTTGAACCCCAATGCGCTCGATTAAGAACCATCGGAAGTAGGCGTCACTTTCGGCTGCTTCTGCCGTTTCGACCAGGATGATGGCATGTTCTAGCGCCTGGGAACTTTCCCACTGGACAGCCTTCCCGTACCAGGAGACGTTGATTAGAGCCTTCCTGGTACGAAGTCCGAAAATAACTTCAACGCCCTCAAGCAATGGAGAGCGACCCGTTTTAAGGAATTCTCGTAATTGAGCTGCTACCTTGAGTGCTTCCATTTCTGCGGTTTGTGGCCGCCAACCAAACCCACTTGATTTACGGTCAGCTTTTTGGTGCAGGTGGATCATCCCCTTCACGATCGCGGCTTCTCCCTCTGCATACCCCACCGCTTGGAACAATGCCTGCGCCCTTGCTCTTGCTTCGACCAGGGGGATTACTCCATTGCTTTGATTGAGTTGCCAGTAAACAGCAGGTTGATTGGTTTCTGGGGTAAACCAGGCATTGGTAAAGAGGATATCCGGCTCAATCTCCATTAGAGGAATGGTCATTGCTTTTCTACCTTCCGTGTATAAACGTTTTGTAATCACAGCGGGTCGATGTTTTGTGCGTGGCATTGAGCAGTCCAGTCGCTGATGTCAGCAACTGTTTCCAACTGTGTTACCTGCTGCCGTAGACTTGACAGCGCATCACAAGTCCCGTCCCAACAAGGGGCGTTAATGTAGTACTTCAGATACTGCCGGATCAGCATCAGTTGTTCAGGTGTTGGCGCGAGATTAGCTGTATCGGCAACGTGGTTGGCATAGGTTTCAATCGCCTCTACAAGTCTCCCACTGGCTTCATCTTGCCAGCGCAGCGGGATCCCAAAAGGAGGGGCGTAGTAAGGATTCTGATGGGGGGAAGGGATACCAATTACGCTTTCTAAGGAGTACTGTCGATCCAGATCCATACGAGCTATTGAAGCGCTAACTTGCTCTGGGCTTAACGAATTTAATCCGTCATTTGCTTCATCAGAAATTTTGGCAACCACATCTTCAAAGTTCGCATCTAGGGCGTGAGCTAAACCCGCGCAAGCAAGTTTGAGTGCGATTGAGTTCAGCAACATTTCTTCCTGTATTTCCTGACTTAATTCCGGATAAATGCTTCCGCGAGGACTTATTGATTTTGATTCAACGGGCATATCAACGGGTACATCAAACTCTGGATGCCAACCTTGTTCCAGAACAGTTGCAATCGCTGGATCAATTTCGCCTAATTTGCGTTGTAAGTTCCGAGCCATGCTTCTCATTTCAGAAGTGGCAAAAGGCTGGTTTTTTAGACCGGGATGCCTGAGCGCTAATTGCAGCGCAGCCACCAGATTGAAGGCGCGCCAAGGCGTAATCAGCGCTTCAAATGGCTGGCCGCTATTCAGCTTCCCTGCAATTTCTTCGAGGTTCATGATTCACGCTCCACAAGTTTTTCTAGAGCTTTGATAATTGCCTTTCTCTCTTCAAGGCTGCAACTCTGCATTATGCGGATTCTCCTGTCTCAAATAGACCGAGCTGGGCGCGCCTGCCCTGGATGTAGTAAGTCGCTTCCTTGCAGATTTCTACAAGCTTGAGTTGTAGAGCTGCGTCGATCTCTTCTGCTGGCAGGTAGGGTAGATTTTGCAAGAGGGCAACTTTACTCTCGCGCTTCATCCTGATCTGGGCAGCAAACCCCATCTCATTCAGTCTGAAATGCCTGAGAGTGAGCCTGGAAAGCTCAGAGTCTTTCCAAACTACCTCTTCCAGCCCACATTCCTGAATCACAAACGGGACCAAAGCATTCAGGGCAATGTAAAACTCAGGTCGGGCTTGCTCTACAAATTCGACGTAACAATGCTCGATCGGACGCTCATCTCGAACGCGGTCATAGGTGATTTTCTCACCAGGTACAATTCTGGTAATCCGTTCGTTCACGCTAAAACCTCCTCGGCGACTTCCGCCAATTCCTCAACCATCACCACCACCCAAACCAATGGATCGAGATACCTGGGGAGTTCGCCCCAGGTTGCATCCTGCCTTGCACGTTCGCTTTTGATCTTTTCCCAGATCTGCTCAGGGGAATAGCGCTCATTGTCTTCGAGTGCTGAGATCGCACTGGCGGCGACCTGCACTAACCCAGTGTCGTAATTGGTTGAAACTGTGCGCTCGGTATGGCATTGCAGCTCTGACTCCAGCAGCTTCCGCGCTGCTTGCCCCAACCTGGTCAACTGGTCTATGATCCGGCCCAATGTTAATTGAGTTGGATCCGGGGTTTCCATCTTCTGTTGTGGTGGAAGCGGCGCGTAGGCTGCTTGCCGTCGTTCAAACGGCTTGAAGTGATCGCATGTGGAGTTATTCTCTCTCGCCCAATCCCGCTCAGTCGAAATCGTAAAGTTTGGTCCTTTCGCCTTGCACTCATACTCAGACCCATCGCCAATCAATTGGCGGTGCTGGCAGAGCGCACAGGTAACAGGGGGTTGTATGGACGGAGTGTAAGAAAATGGGACAGCCCCCTTTACCTGGC
>JBAUTA010001118.1:0-3494 GCA_049581985.1 Kovacikia sp. | reverse complement strand
GTCCAAATTAGTGATGAAAAGCTTTAAATTTCTCCATAAACTAAAAAGAAATTCCAACGCTTTGCCAAGTGAGTAACTATGGATAGTAACACTAACACTTTGTCTTCCTAGGATCCCCTGGGAGCGTAAATATTTATTATGATATTCTCAATAAACGAAAAGCGGCGTTTCCTATTGAGGATATTAACACTAAAAAGCCTATTTTCGCGTATACTATTCTCAATTATTTCAGTCATTCTCAATAAGAAATGCTTTCATAATAAATATTTACGCTCCCATACTCTATTGCTCTAGTCGAATTTTGGCAAAGCATGGGATTTCTAAGGGTCTGGATCTGTATCAGTTTTAGGAGTTTCAGCTTTAGCAGAAAGCCTATCTTTAACTCGTCCTTTCCCAAGCACATATCCCGAAATCCCAGCAAGGATACTAAGAGTACCCTCACTCGAAGCGATTCCTAGGATACTTAGCAAAAGTACTGCCAAAACTATATAGACAATGGTAATTCCTTCGATTAAGGTTGGTAGAGCATCTGATAAAAATTGATTCTTTTCTCCTGGTTGTAATTGACGATTTGAGAATGCGCCTAAAACAACGACTATACAAATGGAAACTAGTGTTCCGGTAAAAACAGTAAAAAGCACCCACCAAAGAACTTCTCCTGTAATTACAGGTACTACACGCTGACTGCCATCTTTCAAAGTTAGCTGAACAGCCTCTTTTAGGGTTCGGCTGTTTATGCTCGGCGTGAGAGTTTCTGTAGTTTTTTGTTCTTGACTAATTTTTTGTTCTGAGCGAGAAGTCTGCTTTACTTGGGCAGTGGAAACAGAATAAATAGATATTAAGAAAAATATCGAAAATAAGGGAATAAAAACTTTTCTTCGTCGACTTGATTTCATTTGAGTTTGCTCAGTCAACTAACTTTCGACAAAACTTGCTCAGTAACAAAACTTAAGCTGAACACTTGCGGTCTAACCAGTGATTATACAGTTTCTGGATATCTCCACGGGGAGAATATCAGCGCATTTGTAATAGGAAGCGTAATATATTTACAGGATATTCTATAAGTTATACCACTGCTCCTAGTGCAGCCATGACCGGCTCTTGCCATTGATCGCTCCATTCATTGCCGATGATCTTGCCTCTAATTTGCAGGACATTGTGCTCACCCTCCCGCGTCCATTGCATTTTTCCACTCCACTTGTGCCGGGCATTGATAATCGACTCAATGTGTGACTCAGCCACTTGGCTCGTATACATCTGCTTTTGTTCTTCTGGCCCTTCATAATTGACCAGATAGTCATGGTTTCGCTTTAGATAGTCATACGGACCTTCAAGCTTCTTGCGCTTCTTGGTGTCCGTCACATTTGTCATCAGGATCTTTAATTTGCTCAATGCCTCTGCTGACTTGCCATGCCATAAACTCCATTTGACTGGCTCCCAGGTTTCTTGGAAGGCTTCTTCCACAGCCCCCCTGACATTTTGGAACCGCTTGGCAATGTGGAACCAGTCCAAAATACAGATGACCTGTTGACAGTGAGGAGCCAGACTCAACAGAACCGACCAACAATTGTAGGATCCATCGGCTAAGGCAGTGACGACGGTATCTTCAGCCATCCCCTACTTCAGCGCTTCATTGTGTAGTTGCCATAGTTTAACAATTCCATCGTCTGCTGCGGTTGCAAACATCTTGCCATCAGGACTAAAAACGACTTTTCGAATGATCGAGTTTTGATGGGCTATCCAAAATGGAGACTGCTGCTGAGTATTTAACCTCCACAATTTAATATTGCCTTCATTATCTCCACTAAGAATGAGATTGCTATCCTGACTGAAAGCGACGGAATTCAATTGGGCCCGATTGACCTGGAACATTCTTTTCATCTGGTAGTCAGGTAAACTCCACGAACGAATCATACCTACATTACAACCACTGACTAGTTGCTTACGATCTGGACTAAAGGCAACACTAAGAACTGGACTTTTATGTTCTGTAAATTGATGCAAAGACTTCCCTTTCAAGTTCCATAAGCCAACATTTCCACCAGCTTCAGCACTAGCCAATTGCTTACCATCGGGGCTAAATGCCAAGTCCCAGACTCGCTTTCGATCGGCTTTCCATTTTTTTTCCGGAGATTGACCCTGCAAGTACCACAAGTGAATATTTCCGTCATCTCCAGTGCTAGCCAGTTGCTTACCATCGGGACTAAATTTGACACTCCTGATCAGTTTTTGATGTCCGTCGAAGTCCCTCAACCCCTTTACCTGTAAGTTTCCCTGTAAGTTCCTCTGTAATTTCCACAAACGGATTTTACCCCCTGCATCACTCACTAATTGCTGACCATCGGGGCTAAAGTTAATGCTATTAATTGCATTTTGATTCCCCTTAACTTGAGACAAAGTCTGACCTTTTTGATTCCATAAGCGGATAGTTCCATCCTCTCCACTGGTTGCCAAGGTTTGACTATCGGGGCTAAACGCAACACTCCTTACAGAACCCCGATGCCCTTTCAATTGGGCAACTTCTTTCGGTTCGTATGGAGGTGGTGGAGGTGGTGGAGGTGGTGTATGTTTTATAATACCTAGGGACTCAAGTAATCCAATAAGAGGAGGTACCGCTAATTCAATAAGACGAGGTCCCGCTAATCCAAGAGAAAACACTAATACTGCTACTGCAAGAATCCAGAGTAGATTCTTTTTGAACCAGGGTACAAATTTTTCATTGAACCAGAGTACAAACTTTTGGAAAATACTTTCACCAGGATTAGGATCACCAGGATTAGGATCACCAGGATTAGGAACATGATCGTCTACTTGTGGTTGGTAGGCCTCAAGTGCCACTGCCCAAGTCTCAGTTGCCCACTGAGCCATGCTGCTGTCTACAGCAAAATCCTCATTCAGTATTTCGCCAAGCTGGTGAATCCGCTTTGCATCGAGGACTTTATGAGCAGGGCCAGGGCCGCCGCTCTCTTTAAGAATCTGAGAAACAATGCCATGCTCGACAGCGCTAACGAGAGCTGAGATTTCAGGCCTACTACTAGGGCAAGAGTCATTCAAAAATGCCTTGCAGCGCTTTGCATCCTCATAAAAATCTCTGCTGTGCTTAACCAATTCATCGACTGCTGTTTTTGCGTCCGCTTTTTTGTCTTGAGAAGGATTGCCTATCATAGGTCATTATGTCACCTAAGCCCAGAAGAACTATGCTAACAATTATAATCAGTCATAATTATTTAGCCACAAATCCCAATTTCATAGAAGGATTTCTCCACTGGCAGTCGGAAATTGGATTTTGAGGCTTGCTGTGAGGCTGATAGTTTTTCCTGATTCAAGTGGCTTGGTTTCTCCATCCTGGATTTGGTAGGTCCAGGTCTGCGGACTCAGATTGCGTAGGCCCCATTTTGCTTCAGTAGGATGCTTGTAGACTTCAGCAATCGGATTGTTAAAGTCCCATTGTCGGTGGAGATCAATATGATGGGCAAATAGGCGGGTATCAGTAT
>JBAUTA010001117.1:0-3341 GCA_049581985.1 Kovacikia sp. | reverse complement strand
TTAAGTCTCGTCCAAAGGGTTTTTCAATCACCAAACGCTGCTTTTTGGGATTTTCGATCATCCCAGCGGCCCCAAGCTGAAGAATTGCTTCCGCAAAGAATTTAGGCGCAACTGAGAGATAGAAAACCCGATTACCCCGAGTTCCCCGTTGTTCATCCAGGGTGCTGAGAAACATTTTCAGCTTCTGGTAGCTATCGGGGTTGTCCATGTCAGCGGAGCAGTAGTATAGCCCTCTGGCAAACTCATTCCAGGTTGATTCCGAACCCAGTCCGCTGCCAAATTGCTCGACTCCTTCCCGCATGTGTTCGCGGAAGAAGTCGTGGCTCCATTCCCGACGCGCAACGCCGACGATCGTTAATTCGGGAGGCAGGCGGCGTTCTCGCTTCATCTGGTAGAGGGCAGGAACGAGTTTGCGCTGGGTTAAGTCACCGGATGCGCCAAAAATTACGAGAATTTGGGGTTCCGGGATACGATCCTGCTGTAAGCCAAGACGGAAGGGGTTTTCAAGAAGAGCAACCATAGGCTGGGTGGGGGTGGGGGGTGAAGGATAAAGGATGACGGATAAATGGATGTCTTATCCGTCATCCTGGGAATCAAACCGCTTAATTAAACTGCGGCAAGTCGCTTTACTTTGTCGTCCAGGGATTTCATCAAGGATTGGAAGGGTTGGATGAACTTATCAATCCCTTCAACCAGGAGTTGATCCATGACTTGATCCAGATCGAGGTTAATGTCGGGGTCTTTGAGGCTGTCGATCATCTGGTAGGCTGCATCCAGGTTAGTCTCGATCCGATCGCCCACATGGCAATGATCGGCACACGCTTCAATGGTAGAGGGTGGGAGCGTATTGACTGTATCCGCTCCTACCAATTCGTCAACATACATGACATCGCTGTAGTTGGGATTTTTGGTACTGGTGCTTGCCCACAGCAGCCGCTGGACTTTCGCGCCTTTTGTGACAAGGGCTTGCCAGCGATCGGTTTGGATAATTTTCTTATACTCCTGATAGGCGATCTTGGCGTTGGCGATCGCCACCTTTCCTTCCACTGCCTTCAGTTTGGCTATCTGCTCTGGTAGGCTAATCCCTTTAATTTTCTGTTCAATCCGATCATCAATCAGGGAATCAATCCGGCTCAGGAAGAAACTGGCAACCGAGGCGATGGTGTGGATGTCTTCCCCGTTGGCAACCCGTTCTTCCAGACCGCGAATATAAGCCCAGGCAGCATCGATATAGCTTTGAACGGAGAATAGCAATGTGATGTTGACGTTGATCCCCTCGCTAATTACCTGCTCTACGGCGGGAAACCCCTCCGGGGTACCGGGAATTTTAATCATCACATTTTGCCGACCAATGGACTGGTAGTAACGGCGGGCTTCCCGGATAGTGGATTCCGTATCGCGGGCGATGGTAGGCGGCACCTCAATACTGACGTAGCCATCTAATCCGTGGGACTCTTCGTAAACTGGGCGAAAAATATCGCAAGCATTGCGGATATCTTCAAAGATCAAGGTTTCATAAATTTCCAGGAGTGACTTACCTGCGCTGATCCCAGCTTCGATGTCGGCGTCATAGACTTTATTGCCTGCGATCGCCTTCTCAAAAATTGCCGGATTTGAAGTGATCCCCCGCAGTCCTCGGGTTGTAATCAAACTCTTTAATTCACCCGATTGGATAATGTCGCGGCTCAAATTATCCATCCAGATACTTTGACCAAGGGCGGCGATTTCTAATAGGTGGTTTGTAGTTGTCATTGTCCTAACTCCTAACTTCTAACTCCTAACTGGTAGACCAAAACAAAAGTTTTGGAGGGGGGCTGGGGGTGGGTTCCCCCCCTCCCCCAGGGTGCAAAATTGATGATTTATAAAACCAGATGGCCGGTGACAGGGGGTGTTGATGGCGATTGCCCATTGCCCCGTCCGTGACCCATCAACTTTTTATGACCAATTTTTCTTCCCTTTCCCGCACTTCCTCCTGGATGAACGACTCAACCAGGGCAACATCTTCCTTGCTGCCGATAATCAAAGGCGTGCGGGTGTGGATTTTCTCGGGAACCACATCCATAATGTCCTGCGTTCCTGTACTGGCGCGCCCACCTGCCTGCTCCATCAAGTAAGCTAGCGGAGCTGATTCGTAAAGCAAGCGCAGTTTGCCCTCTGGTTTTTTCAGGGTACCCGGATAAAGGAAAACGCCTCCCTGAAACAGAATCCGGTGGAAGTCGCCAACCAGAGCCCCACTATAGCGAGCAGTGTAGCCTTCGTGGCGATGGACATAGCGGGTGTAGTTCCGAATGGATTCGTCCCACTGCCAGAAGTTGCCTTCGTTGACGCTATAGATCGGGCCATGGTTCGGAACCTGAATATCTTCGCTGGAAAGGATAAATTCTCCTAAGCTTGGATCCAGGGTAAAGGCATGCACTCCTTTGCCGATCGAGTAGACCAGCATTGTGCTAGGACCATAGAGGATGTAGCCTGCCCCGATCTGCTTATGTCCATTTTGCAACAGGTCGCTGGCGGAACCGTCCAGATCTTCCCCTTCCTGCTGCCGGATAGCGAAAATGGAACCCACATTGATATTGGTATCAATGTTCGAGGAGCCGTCGATCGGGTCGTAGAGCAGAGTATACCGACCGATCGGGCAGTTTTCGGGAATGTAGTAGGGTTTTTCCATTTCCTCAGAGGCCAGGCGGCAAACCATGCCACTTTGCTTGAAGACCGAGATGAATACCTCATTGGCATAGATATCCATCTTTTTAACGGATTCTCCCTGGACATTAAGATCGCCTGTGAAGCCCAAAACCCCTTCCATTAGACCAGCACGACTAAGGCGACGGGCAATCAGCTTGCCTGCGAGGGCGATCCGGTTCATCAGAGCGCTCAAGTCCTGCGCGTCGGCGGAGAAACTTTGAAGATGCTGGAGAACATGACGGGAAAGCGTAGTGCAGTCACGATCCAGCGCATATTCATGGTCAAGAGCTTGGTAGGCATCAACCATTGCTTTTTCCTCCTCTCATAGATGGGCTAAACCCGAAAGGTCCTAGATTATGGATGCCTTGTGTATTCATTTACTATCTTAGGGAGTCAATCCCAAATCGACAGGGAACTTTAGGTCATCTATAGAAATGAACCGCCAAATGTGTGCTGTAGCAAACGTTATAAGGTTTTTGATCGGAGGTTGCAGATTGAGTTTGAAATCGACAACCAGCGATCGGGGAATTATCATCGCTCCAGGATTTTTCCTGTACTCCAGGATTTTCCCTGCTCTTTTTCCCATGGGACTAGGACAAAAAAACTAATGTTTTGAAAGGGGTGCAAGGGTGGAATCCTTCCAGCCCCCTTCACCC
>JBAUTA010001116.1:0-1710 GCA_049581985.1 Kovacikia sp. | reverse complement strand
GTGATTCAGGCGATCAGACAAAAGATTTGTCAGTCAATCAGGGGGGAGAGGGGGAGGCTGTCCATCGGCATCAAAAAATTGGCCTTGAAAAATCGGCCTTGAAAAATCGGCCTTAAAGATCATAGGTTGCAAATTATACACGGAAAGTATTTAACAGGCTAGGAGCTTGACGAAATCTAGACGGAATTGTTCGCAATATTATCCAATCTTGATTAAGGCTTCACTTCCAATCCCGGTCAGTTAATCTGAAATAAACTTCAAAAACCTAAAAAAGCTTTCTCCGGAACTTCACGGAAACCCTCGTAAAGCTGTGAAGAAATATCCCAGCCACCGGTTAAGGAGCTTACATATGGTGAAGAAATCCGCACCTCCAATGCTGGACTTCGCGAAATCAGGGTCTTCACCAATCAATCATTCTATTCCTCAGGGATTACAGGAAAAATATGTCCGATTATCTATTGTCACGCAATTTTATCCGCCAGATTTTGCGGCAACGGGTCAGTTAATTGAAGAACTGGCCAATCATCTGCAACGGCAGGGTATGCAGGTAACCGTATTTACAGGGCAACCGGGTTATGCGTTCAAAAAAGCATCCGCCCCCCGATCGGAACAATCCGGTCAGTTGTTTGTGGAGCGATCGCGCACCACCAGACTGCTATCCAATCGAATTCGGGGGAAAGCGCTGAATGGGCTGATATTTGCTTGCCGTTCGGCCCTGCGCCTGCTCAAACCCAAAAGCCGTGGAGATGTTCTTCTGCTGACCACCGCACCTCCCTTTCTCCCAGTTTTAGGCTATCTGGCTAATCGGCTATTTGGTGTTCCCTACATTTGTTTGCTTTACGATCTCTATCCCGATGTGGCCGTTGAACTGGATATCCTTTCAAACGACCATTGGATATCTCGACTGTGGGATTTGGTCAACCGCCATGTTTGGAGGCAGGCAGAAAGCATCATTGTCTTGAGTTCTTCTATGAAGCAGCGGGTGGTTACCAAATGCCCGGACGTTGCTAACAAAATTGCCATCATTCACAATTGGGCAAATCCGGAGTGGATCGTCCCCCTGCCCAAGGCGCAGAATTGGTTTGCCGTTAAACATCGTCTGGTTGACCGATTCACGGTCCTTTATTCTGGCAACATGGGGCGGTGTCACGATATCGACACGATTTTGGAGGTGGCGCAAGAACTACGACAGGAGCCAGTCCAGTTCCTGTTCATTGGCAACGGCGCGAAGCGTCAGGAGTGCATTACCCGGGCCAGGCGATTGGGGCTAGACAACTGTCTGTTTTTACCCTATCAGGACAAACCCGACCTACCGTTTTCCCTAACCGCCTGCGACCTATCGTTGGTGACGATTAGCCCTGGTATGGAAGGTCTGGTTGCCCCTAGCAAGTTGTATTCGGCATTGGCCGCCGGACGACCGATCGCGGTGATCTGCGAAGATCATTCCTACTTGCATCAGATCATTCAGGATGCGAACTGCGGGGCTGCTTTCAGGCATGGAGACAGCCAGGGAGTGACTGAGTTTATCCGGCGACTGGCCCAAAATCGGCAGTTAACCGAACAGTTAGGAGCGGCAGGTCGGGGTTATCTGGAGTCCCACTTTGCGCCGGAGGTGATTGCCAGACAGTATGGAGCGGTGATCCGCCGATCGGCTTTGAAGCAGGAGCTTCGCAAGGGGGCTCCCCAAGCCGTAGACATCTCTGTGAATCG
>JBAUTA010001115.1:0-10648 GCA_049581985.1 Kovacikia sp. | reverse complement strand
CCCCTCCTCCCTTGCTGAAAAGAGATACTTTAGGAGACTCAACTTTAGCCGAGTCATCAACAGGGAACACACGACTTGCCGACAGCAAACCTGTCGGTTTTTTATTGGTTTACCGCATTGCTCCTATCATGGTTTTCCAGGACAGTTCTTTACACAAAATCGATAACGCTCGTTGATCGGTTTCTGCAAAAAGCTGACTGTCAATTAACTCTGTTAATACCTGCTGGGTGAGCTGGGCTGCAAACGTACCGCCGCACCGTAACAAATGGCTGTAGTAGCAAAACTGGGGATGCTGCTCCTGGTTAAGGTGAAACCGATAAATTTCATCCTGCGTCATTCTGCATACAGGCGTATTGACTGGAACAACTACCTTCGGAATTCCGTGGATACCGTAGGACTCCCCCTCCTGCACTTCTAACGTGCCGATTAAAACCGTCCATAACAGGGTCCGGGTTTCACTGATCAAATCAGGCGTAAAGACCGGGTCTGGTTCGCTAGAAAGCCGGGGTCCCATATTCAAAAACATCGGATTGAATAATTGGGAGTTGTAAATCAATCCGACTGCCCAGTGCCGATCTTTACTGTCTAGCTTGACAAACGAACCAAATCCATAATCATCCGGCTTGGGCGAATCATCTCGGCTTCTCTCATCGTCTAATTCCACAATGTAATCACAGTGGGAATTGGATTTAACAACTTTCCCCAGACGCATGGTTGTTCAAGTGATAGGTGGTAAGGGACAGGAAATCCTTTGCTGTGCGGTTTTGCTGTGCGGTTTAATTGGCCTGGTTAAATACGACCCGCAGACGCTCAGTTGGATAAAAAGCGGTTTTTGCTGAAAAGCTGATTATAGCGATCCTATTTGGATTGTGAAAGCACTTGCCCGTCAGGGAAAGGCTTTCACAACTCCCTCTGGCTGTTCATAAGCAATTTAGACCAGCTATATATAGCCCTTTTCAAGGGTGTGAGGTACAGTGAGAGTGCTTCGCGCCCCACTGTACCTCACATTTTTGTACTTCACCTAAGTGCAAACCGCTACAGCGGTTTTCATATCAATGGAGTACAGGGGTGCAGGGGGCCCTGCCCCCTGCGTGGGGGTTCCACCCCACACCCCGTACCTCACCTCAGTGAGAACCGCTACATATAAAATTAATCACATAAGCTGGATATTTCCCTACGGCTGCTCCTACCTTATGATGCACAGCTTCATTCCGCCGAATCGATTTTTTCCTTACCTGACGTGGGCTGATATTCAGACTATGCCAGATCGGTCGAATGTGGTGATTATTCAGCCTGTTGGGGCGATCGAACAACATGGCCCCCATTTGCCCCTGGCAGTGGATGCGGCGATCGGCCTGGCGGTACTGGGCAAAGCGATGGAAAAATTACCTGCTGATCTGCCCGCCTATGCTCTACCGTCTCTGTACTACGGTAAATCAAATGAGCATTGGCATTTTCCTGGAACGATTACCTTGAATGCCCAAACCCTGATTGCGACGCTCACGGAAATTGGAGAAAGCATTTACCGGGCTGGTTTTCGCAAACTAGTGCTGATGAATTCCCACGGGGGACAACCTCAGGTCGTTGAAATCGCAGCGCGGGATTTACATCAGGGATACGAAGACTTTGCGGTATTTCCTTTATTTACCTGGAAGGTACCTAATATTGCTGCTGAGCTTCTGAATGCAAAAGAGCGATCGATCGGGATTCATGCAGGCGATGCAGAAACCAGTTTGCTGCTGTCCATCCTGCCCGACCAGGTGAGGATGGAGCGGGCAACAACTGAATACCCTCCAGAGCTTTCTCAGGACAGCCTGCTCAGCATTGAAGGTAACCTGCCCTTTGCCTGGATGACAAGGGACTTAAGCCAGAGTGGTGTCCTGGGTGATCCAACCCCAGCCACCAAGGAAAAGGGCGATCTCATCCTGGAATCTCTCTCCGATGGCTGGGTGCGAGTGATCAAAGATGTGTACGATTTTCAATTACCCCAAGCGTGGAAAGGCCTAGAGGCTGAGGATTGAGTTCTAGAGCTAAATCTCGTGGTGCAAACACTAAATTTGCACCATGGGGGTTTGGGGAATTCGCCCCCAAGAAGGTGAGGGCTGATTTCCAGAGGACTAATTCCTACAAGGGGCGCAATAGGATTCTGCGGGTTCCATCCAGAAACGGCGATCGTCTACCTGGCCAGAGCAAGGACGCAACAGGGCAATCCACAAATCGGGGGGATCCGTATAATGCTCAATCTCATCTATGTGATAACGAACCAGTTCTGAACCATTGATTAAGAGAAGATAGTCGCCGCACTGAATGTTGCCTCCATACCCCTGCAAATAACCCTGACTGCTACCCTCAATCGCCTCAAATACATAGTCCCGTCCCCATTGGTAAGCGGTGTAATTGTGAACGACCTTAACAGAAGCAGTTTGAACCAAGCTGGATTTTGCCAGCAACCTGGCCAGCGTTTTAAACCGTTTTATGCTGCTTGGACTTAAGTCTGTTGAGTCTAACCGGGAAGGCATAGGTGTGTCGTTTACGAAATATTTAACTACTCATCCCAATTTTGAACCTGTCGGTTGCAGAGGGCAGGGTGGGAACTTCGCCCCCCAACAGGGGTTCCGCTGTTCGGTTGAACGCTCATGCAGAAGCCTCTGCACTCCAGCCCCAATCTACCGTGGTTGCCATTGAATGGGATATCAGCTTTTCTACCCTGGTTGCTATTAAAGTATAAATTTGTCCAGAATGGCTCCCGTAGACTGGACATTTTTTCAACTGTCCCAAGGGCAGACAAACACAGAAATTCCTTAGGAGCCATAGGAGGACGGCATTTGCCGTTAATGGGTGGGTAGCCAACTCACTCAGCGTACAGGGATTGGGGGAAGGTAACGAAAGTAACAAAATTCCCTTTAAAAACTGAAAATTGCAGATGGGGGAGTGGGGCTTCGCCCCCAGCCAGGGATGGCACCCCTCCGCCCCTTCTTCTAAATGAATGACGCTTACGTGTACCGATTTAAACGATGCTCGTTGCCCATCTACCCGACCGTCTACGGCACCACCCCATGCCAAGGGGCGGTTGGGAGGGGCTGATTTGCCGCATTCTCCAACTAAATGGGGATTACTTACCATGATTGGGGCCAATCAGGGTAACCCTCTGTGGGAATGGTTAGTCAGTCGTCAGTTCCACTGACTAAAGGGGTGTTTTGCCAGATTGGCATTGAAGTAGCGGGAGTCGTGGGAAACCTCTTCGCCGATCCAGTCGGGTAGGTCGATCGCCTGGTTGGCATCGGTTAACTCCACCTCAGCAATAATTAGCCCCTGATTTTCGCCTTCAAACTCATCAATTTCCCACTTCAAGCCCGCCCACTCCACCGTGTATCGGGTCTTCTGAATCAGGGGAGGCGGACACAGAGTTTGCAGCATTTCTAAGGCATCTGCCACAGGAATCCCATACTCATACTCGGCGCGGGCAATGCCAGTGGTAGGTCCCTTGATGGTGAGATAGCCCTGACTCCCGACCACTCGAACTCGCACGGTCTTCTCTCCAGAAGCGATGTAGCCCTGACGATAGCAGGTTCCCGCCGCTAATAAGCGCCACTGGTTTCCTTTAACTAAAAATTTGCGCTCAATTTCGATCGCCATATCGTTATCTGGTCAGCCTGGCTGCTGTTGCAGGTACAAGAAAGCTTCCACCTCAGAGACAGTGGGTTGAGCTGCGATCGCGCCTGGTTTAGTTGCTGTCAGAGCACCCATAGCGCTGGCATATTGCACAATTTCGTGGGCAATGGTGGGATCACTGAGGGGCTGAATGCCGTACCGACAGAGCTGATGCAATAGACCTGCGACGAAGCTGTCCCCTGCGCCTGTGGTGTCTTCTACTTCGATGGAAAAGGCCGGCAGTTTGCCCTCATGCTCACCCAGATAGTAGGCACAGCCCTTGTCTCCCGCAGTCACAATAACGCCTTCCAAACTGCCAACACGATGGGCAATCACCCCTGGCTCCGTAGTTCCGTACAGCCATTCGGCTTCTTCCTCTGAAAGTTTGAGAAAGTCGGCATAGCTGATCAAATCGTGAATCATTGCAGGGGCGATCGCCGGATCTTTCCAAAAAACGGGTCGCCAGTTCACGTCTATCAGAATCTTGACGTAGTTTTGTTCTGCCAGGCTCAACGACTGTAGGATGGCCGCACGAGTCTCTGGGTAGGCCAGTTCCAGGGTGCCCAGTACTAAAAAGTCTGCCTTTTCAAACAACGCAAATGGCAGTTTGTCTGTCTGCAAATGGGTATCCGCAAATACCCCAGTGTCATAGGTCCCAAATCCAGCAAAGTGCCGATCGCCCGACTCCGAGCGAACCACATAAACTGCGCGTGTAGGGGCAGTCGGATGGCGTTGAATGCCCGTCCCATCTACCCCGATTTCCTGCAACAAATTTACCAGGGAGGTTCCCAACTCGTCCTGTCCGACACAGCCAATAAACCCCGTTGGTGTTCCCAACTTGGTCAGCCCACAGGCAACATTGGCCGGAGCCCCCCCCGGATAAGGGGTCCAGGATTTTACCTGTTCCAGGGGAAGTCCTGGCTGATCGGATAGAAAATCATACAAAATCTCACCAAGACAGAGAACGCGGGGTTGGGTCACAGCAGCATTCCTTGTGGACATCAGACGCTTGTTTTAGACTCTAGTTCAGACTCTAGACCTCCTTGCGCTCTGTGTCTAGAATCCATGTCTATATCTCCATCATCTATCGCTAAGATCTATATTCCTTCACAATGCTTATTGTAAGACTCCTTTACAAAATTCTACCGATATCCGCAAATTCCCCCAGAAGCTTAGGGATTAGCCAAAGAAAAATCCCAGGATATACCGTAGGGATGCCCCTTCCTAATGGAGTTAAATCAGGTCATCTTCGCGTGAGGCAACTTCTATGTCCCCAGAGCTTACAGCTGATGATTTACTGATTTTGGAACAGCACCGTCTGGAACGCCTGCGGTCCTTTTTTGGTGATACGTTACGTCTTTGCTTCCTCTATCTAGATCGAAACAATACACTGGCGATCCACTGCTCGGAGCCGTGGATTGTGGATCAGCTATTGAATGAAATCAATGAACTCCGCTGGTATAGTTGGATAGTTGTTGGTGCTCAGCAGCTTTCCATCTGTTTTGCCCAGGAAGAGGTTCATCAGACGCAGACACGGAAAGCAGGCAGAAAATCTCAGCATATCCATACTTCCTGACATTGGGTGAAATCCATCGACTTCCCCTGAATATTTGTAAATTTTTGTCTGGAAATCCTTTATGCTGTTGTCCAGGCATCTGCATTTATTTCAGGAAACAATCTATGGCTCAGCAGTCAAGTCCCGCTGCAATCGTGAGCGAAATTGTAGATCGGCTCATCTCATCCCGCCGGATGAGCCATCGGGAGTATCATCAGCTTTGCTCGCTTATCCTCTCGGATAACCAGATTGATGAGGAAGAGCGGTTACAAATTAATCGGCTTTTTGATGCTATCCAGTCAGGTCAATTGAGAGTAATGAGTTGACGGTATTGATACGGTAAAAATTGTCCAACCGTTCTGGCTTTCAACCTGAATCTTGCCTTGCAGTTGGAGGATTAAGCGTTGTACCAATGCCAGTCCTAAGCCCGTGCCTCCCTGCTTCCAGGGATCGGAGTTAGGCACCCGATAAAATTTCTCGAAGATCCGGGGTAGTTCCGCCATGGGAATTTCTGCCTGGTTCATGACCGTCAGCACTACCTGGTCGAGGGCTTTGGTAGAATCGCCTGAAATGTAGGTAGCGCGAAGAGCCACCTCACTCCCAGGCGGTGTGTACTTGCAGGCATTATTCAGTAGTTCTGCAAGAATCCGTTCGAGGGCTGCCCTATCGGTGACTAAATCGGGAAAATTTTCGGATACGTGAATCGTCAGGATTTGCTGACGATCGCCTGCCCGCGATCGAAACGGCTCAACGGTATCAAGCAGAAAGTCTTTGAGCTGAATGGTTTCTGGTGAAACTGGGTAGGAAGAGGCTTCCAGACGTTGTAAATCTAGCAAATCGTTGATCAGTTCAATTTCGCGGACGCATTCCGCTTGCAAGATTTCAAGGTAGCGCTCCTGGCGATCAAGGGTGGTAACCGTGCGCAGCATGTGGATCGCCATTTTCATGTTAGACATGGGCGTCCGCAGTTCGTGGGAAACCGTGCTCAAAAAGTCATCCTTGAGTTGATTGAGTTCTTCTAAAGCTGCGACTTGGGCCTGAGCGGCTTGATACAGGCGTGCCTGACGAATGGCGATCGCACATTGATTCGCGACCTGCTGCACCAACCGAATCTCCAGACTGCTAAAGGCACTTTCGTTGGGTCTAAACAGCCATAGATCACCCATCACCCCCTGGTCATTGACCATTGGGCAGGCCAGGATGGCGTAATCCCATTGCAGCAGGCGAACGGGTTCATGACTAATATTGCAAAACTGAAAATACCATCCCTGAAGAAGCTGTTCATGAATTTCATACGCTTCTACCATCCGGACAATGGAGCCTTTTGCCGGGGGGAGATTAGAGCGGATGTATTCATAACAGATCATCGAAGTTCGCTGTTCAAGATTGTATAGGGCCGCGTCGCAGGCAACGACTTCCAGCCCCAACGCCAGTTCTTGGACAGCCGTTTGTAAAATCTTTTCCTCATCCAAACTATCGCGGACGGAATCAGTAATCCGCTTGAGCATGGCTTCGAACTGGAGTGCTTGCTGAAGTTGAGCAGTCCGTTCCTGCACCTGAACTTCCAGTTTGGTATTGAGTTGTTGCACCTGGCGATAAAGTTCGGACTGCTGGATGGCGATCGCCCCTTGAGTTGCCAGTTGTTCTACAAGGCTGATCTCAAAGGATTCCCAATGCCGCGCTTTGGAGCATTGATGCACACCAATGACTCCCCAAAGGCGATTGCCATGCAGAATCGGAACCAACAACGCTGCCTGAATCTGGGTGATCTGAACGAAATTCTGATGGCTTTGCAGTGCTGGGATTCGCTGGACATCGTCAATGACTAAATTTTTTCCCTGCCGATATTCCTGTTGGGTCTGTTTAACCCACTCCTCCTGCAACCTGGACCCTAACAAGGATGGCCACTTCGAATCTACTGATTCTGCGGTTACAAGCCCGTTCCCTTGGGGCTCAATGCGGTAGATGACCACCCGTTCTGCTCTCAAAAACTGACGGATTTCTGAAACGGTTGTATTAAGAATTTCCTCCAGATTTAATGAATTTCGAATACGGCGGGCGATCTCACTCATCAGTCGTTCCCGTTCTGCCTGTTGGCGCAGGGCTTCTTCCGCCTGTTTTCGTTCGGTAATATCTTTGGTAAAGCAATGATGCCCCATCAGGCGATCGTGCCAATCGTAGGCAGCTACCATCACTACTTCGTTATAGAACGTAGAGCCATCTTTGCGTAAGGCTCTGACTTCGGCTTCGGCTTTACCTTCTGTCAACATTAACTGATGGGCAGTTTCCAGCGTTACTACGTCCTCTGGATGAAATGTAAGCTGCCACGACATGCCGATCATTTCCTGTTGCTGGTAGCCCAGGGCGATTGCATAGGCTCGATTCAAGGCAATGTATCGACCATTGACATCCAGGCGGGCAATGCCCTCGACGGCATTCCCCAGGGCTGTACTCATTTCTAGCAGTTCAGCCTGGGACTCTCTGCGATCGGTAATATCCAGCAGAAAGATAGATAGTCCTTCCCCTGAGGGAAATACCCGAACTTCAAACCAGGTGTTTGAGGAAGGGTAAAACTCCTCAAACGTAATGGATTCCTGAAATTCCAGGGCGCGATGATACTCTCGCTCAAAGGTGGAACCCCTGACCTCCGGAAAGGCTTCCCAAAGCTGTTGCCCCAAAAGTTCTTCCTGGGAGCGCTGAAAAATTTGGGCGGCCCGTTGATTGAGGTAGGTAAAGCGCCATTGGGTATCCAACGACATAAAAGCGTCGGTGATGCTTTCCAGAATATTGACAATCTGACGGTTAGCCATCAAAAGCGCATCTTCCGCCTGCTTACGCTCCGTAATATCGTGGCAGTTGATTACAACGCCCCTGATTGCCGCGTCGTCTAAAAGGCTGGTTGCAACTGCCTCAAAGGAACACCAAGAGCCATTGCGGTGGCGCACCCGGTATTCAGCAGAGGGTTGGCTTGTTTGAGGATTTCGAATGGCTTCTTGAAGCACCCGCAGAATTAGGCTGGTGTCCTCTGGATGGACAAAATCTGTCGCAGGGTGACCCACCACTTCCTTAATCCTATAGCCCAAAACTCTCTCGGTAGAAGGGCTGCAATAGCGAAAGATGCCTTTTTCATCCAGGATTGCAATAATGTCGATCGCGTTTTCGATTAAAGAACGAAACCGCTGCTCACTTTCCTGGAGGGCTTGCTCTGCCCATTTGCGATCGCTGATCTCTTGCCGCAATCGGTTATTGGTACTCAGCAAATCATTGGTTCGTTCTGCAATTAGATTCTTGAGAGAATCTTGATATTCTTCGGGTTCTGCTGCTGCTCTCACCGTTTGAAGCACCTGTTCTCCCGATAAGGAGCGGCGAAGCGCATTCAATTCGACTTGCCGCCGCTCGGTTTCAGCCATCAACAAAATCTGTTGCATCCGCTCAAAAGCTGCCTCGCTCTGGCAGCACTCTCGCAAACCTTCGAGATATTCATGTCTCATAGCGTCGGGTCAGCGTAGAACGATCACAAGTACTCTACCTTTTTAACTTTTGTTTAAACTTTAAGCAAAGATCCATCTACCAACCGATGGACTCTTTACAGAGTAAATCTGCTTACAGGGTAGATCTGCATTTCAGTCTGATCTCGATCTTGATTTAAACCATGGGGAACTTAACTGGGGTGCACCCTGCCCGCGCTCTTGGAATAACGTGCTTAAAGCTACTTAATCGGGAGAACCCATCAGCAAGGTATCCACTATTGTAATGAGTTTAACCGCCTAAAACTTTATTGAGCTTTATTGAGTTATTCCAGTCCAGATGGGGAAGGAATTATAAGCTTTAGGTAGCTAACTTCCAAATCATCAATCCCACTCCATAGATACTGTATTTAAGGTTAAAAAATAGTACTCAGTAGATAACCCGATTAGTTGCAAGAAAGCAGGAGGTAAAAGCTTTGCCCCCAGGCAAAGGGTTTCACCTCTCCACCCTTAAAAAAATAACCTTATTTTATTGTGCCCAGGTAATCAATGCAACAAGCCATCATACAGTAGATTTGAGCCACTGTCGGAGCGCTTGGGTTACTACCTGAAGATTGCTTTCGGGGAGAGCCAGGGGTTTTGTTGCAAAGATGTAGTAGATGTCACCCCGCTCATTGACCTCAAACTCAGCGTCAAATTCCTTTGCCCATTCATCCATATGGCGACGAGCAATGGCAGGCTTCAGACGGGTTGCGGTGGCAAAGTCTAAAACCGATAAACGCCCCTGACGGGCTGCTAACAATTGAAAAAATTGTTCTCGAATGGCTCTCTGTTGGGCCTGTAAGCTGCCATATAAAATCCAGCCACCCAGCAACGTAGGAACCAACCCAAAGAACACCATCAGCACCCACAGGAATGCCAGCCATCCCCCTACAACATGGCCAGCAAAAATTCCTGCCAACAAGCCTACGGAAACCGTTCCGCCTCCCACCAGGAAAAGACCTCCCAGAATTTTTCCAACTTTACTCCAGATCCGGTCCATTTCCCAACCTGCCTCAAATCTTTGAATTTATTGGAATTTATTGCCTACTTCAGACTAACTCGTTTATCCATGAACTGACAGGTTCGGTCAACCGATGTTAGTAGGGGGGATTTGCCTCCCCAGCCTGCGTACCTTACCTACATCCCGCAACCTGTCCCTGGCAATCCTCTCCCTGGCAATCCTCTCCCTGGCAATCCTATGACTACTCAGAATTCGATCCCTGCCTGGGCTTTGATGCCCTGTTCTTTGAAAGGATGCTTTACCAGGGTCATCTCAGTTACGAGATCGGCGCGATCGATTAACGCCTGGGGGGCACCTCTTCCGGTCAGGATAACGTGGGCATTATCGGGTTTCTGGTCAAGACCGGACAGCACTTGTTCAACGCTCAGGTAGCCCAATTTCAGCGCCACATTGACCTCATCCAGCAGTACCAACTTAAATTCAGGATTGCTAATGAAGGACAATGCTTTTTCCCAAGCTTCCAGCGCCTTGCGGATGTCTCTTTCCCTGTCCTGGGTTTCCCAGGTGAAGCCTTCACCCATCGCATGAAACTCTAGGAGCGGCGAACCGTCGTTTGCGCCAACAGTCCATTGTTCAAACACTTTTTTTTCGGCAGGTTCCCAGGCTCCCTTGATAAATTGGACGATCGCCACCCGATGACCATGCCCAATCGATCGCAGCACCATTCCCAGCGCAGCCGTTGTCTTACCTTTGCCATTTCCCGTATGGACAATGATCAACCCTTTTTCCTGGGTCATCCCTGCCAATCGTTGCGATTGAACTTCCTTGCGCCGCTGCATTTTTTTGCGATACTGCGTTTCTGCCAGGTCATCTTTATCTGTGACTGCATCGGTTAGTGCCGATTCAAGGGTAGAGTCTGTCTCTAAATATTCCACGACCAACTCCTCAGGATTGCGAATTAAATAACCTCGA
>JBAUTA010001114.1:0-2677 GCA_049581985.1 Kovacikia sp. | reverse complement strand
CTTTCCCAATCCCAAGAGGATGGCGTTCATCCCTAAAATGATAGCAATAGCCCTCCATCGGGAGCCTTTGGGATGCAAGTGTACGATGTAATTATGATTGGGGCAGGACACAACGGCTTAGTCTGTGCTGCCTATTTACTGAAAGCAGGCTACAGTGTTTTGCTGCTGGAGAAGCGTCCTGTTCCGGGGGGCGCGGCGACTACGGAAGAAGCCATCCCGGATAAAGCGCCTGGGTTTAAGTTTAATCTGTGTGCGATCGACCACGAATTTATTCACCTGGGTCCGGTGATTGAGGAACTAGAACTCACTAAATATGGGTTGGAGTATTTGTTTTGTGATCCGGTTGTGTTTTGTCCTCACCCGGATGGCAATCGTTTTCTGGCCCATCGATCGCTTGCTCAAACCTGCGCTGAGATTGAACGCTACAGCCCCCGTGATGCCCAAAAATATGCTGAATTTACGGAGTATTGGCAGCGCATTGTCAGTGCCTTGATTCCCATGTTCAATGCGCCTCCCAAATCCATCATTGATATTGCCAAAAATTATGATCTTGACAAATTAAAAGACACCCTGGCAGCGGTTGGCTCCACCACGAAAGCATTGGAGTTTTTACGCACCATGCTCACCAGTGCGGAAGACTTGCTGAACGAGTGGTTTGACTCTGAAGTGGTGAAAGCCCCACTGGCACGATTGGCAGCAGAATTGGGAGTGCCCCCGTCCCAGAAGAATCTGGCGATCGGTGCGATCATGATGTCTATGCGACACCATCCCGGTATGGCAAGACCTAAGGGCGGTACGGGCGCGCTGGTGCAGGCATTGGTTAAGCTGGTCAGCGCTTTAGGTGGGACGATTCTTACTGATCAGAGCGTGGAGCGAGTGCTGGTTGATGGGGGTCAGGCCGTGGGAGTGCGGGTTGCTGGGGGAACTGAATATCGGGCAACCAAAGGAGTGATTTCTAATATTGACGCCAAGCGCCTATTTCTGCACCTGATGGAACCAGGGGATGTGGATGCTGCTGACCCCCATCTGCGCGATCGTCTGGAGCGTCGCATTATCAACAACAACGAAACCATTCTCAAAATTGACCTGGCGATGTCCGAACCGCTGCGGTTTGAACATCACAACCATCGGGATGAATACCTGATTGGCTCGGTTCTGATCGCTGATTCTGTCAAGCATGTAGAAGTAGCCCATGTGGAACCGACGCTGGGCAAAATTCCCGATGCCGATCCCTCCATGTATATCGTGCAACCCACGATGCTCGATCCGTCAATGGCTCCCGATGGGAAGCACACCCTCTGGATTGAGTTCTTTGCCCCTTATCAGATTGCCGGACTGGAGGGCACTGGCATGCATGGGACGGGCTGGACAGATGAGCTGAAACATCAAGTTGCCGATCGCGTCATCGATAAACTAGCCGACTATGCGCCCAACGTGAAAACCGCAACCATTGCCCGTCGGGTGGAAAGCCCTGCCGAGTTGGGCGATCGACTGGGGGCAGTTAAAGGCAACTATTACCACATCGACATGACCCTGGAACAAATGGTGTTTCTGCGTCCCCTCCCGGAATTGGCAAACTACAAAACCCCCATCCAGGGACTCTTCCTTACCGGAGCCGGAACCCATCCCGGTGGCTCCATTTCAGGAATGCCAGGACGCAACTGTGCCCGCATTTTCCTGCAAACGCAACAACCAATCCTGCAACGATTGAGGCGGGCGATCGGGTTGTAGAGGTAAGGGCACGGGAGAGGCAGATGGGAGGTAGGGGGTATTTGTGCCAAAATCTGGCGCAAATATAAAGTTTGCGCCATCAGATGCCGTACTACCCTCTGTGACAATTTGCTGAAGACAGGGAATGAAAGGGGGGCGATTATAATTCTCTAGCGGGGAAACCAGTGTAAATTAAGGGCAGGTTCCGTTGCGCGATCGAGGGATGCCTGACGCAAATACTCAGCCAGACGATCGCCACCCAGGGGCGTCACGAGATAATCATCGATTCCCATTTCTCGCTCTGTCCAGGGTAGGCTGGCTATATTTTGGGGACTGAGGGCAACGATCGGTACAGTCTGCAACTCAAGTCGGCCACGCAGTTTTTGCACCCATTGGTTTGCCTGGGCTTCCGTAACATCGGCATCAATGAGGATCAGGTCGATCGCCTGAGCCGTGATTTGCTCTGGCATGGGTTCTAATTTAGCCACAAAGGTAACATCAAGCTCGTTGTCGCGGAACCAGCTTTTAAGGATCTCTGCATCTGAGGGTAGGCTACCAATTACCACAACGTGAGTAATTTTCCGTTCAGCTTCGATCGTCTGAGGCATTGGATGGGGTAGGGACTGTTCCCGGAAAAAGCGCTGATCGCAAGGACAGCCGGAGTTGTAGACCCCCTGATCAACCGATGGAACGGGTAAACGGCAACGGACACATTCCTGAACTGTGCGACCCTTGTGTAGAAATTCTCCAAATGTAGCAATATCGCCTTCTAGATAGAATTCATCAAAGTCTCGCTGTTGCTGAAGCCCTCGCCAGAAGTACAAAAAGGCGCTGGTATACCCCCAATATTGATACACGGTTTGATCAAACAAGATTGGACCTCGAACTGGACTGATGATCGCTCTCCCTCGGCTGACGTAATAAGCCACGTAGCCGAGCAGCAGGTCCAATTGGGTAACTTCATGAC
>JBAUTA010001113.1:0-3875 GCA_049581985.1 Kovacikia sp. | reverse complement strand
CGTCGAACGGGTTCAATTTCTGACAAACTACCTAAAACCCACTCAACTAAAGATTTTCCTCCCATTGAGTGCAGCACTTTGGGCAACTCCGATTTCATCCGCGTGCCCCGTCCCGCTGCCAGTATTGCAACCGCTACCATGAGAATCCATCCACCATAAATTTCCGTTCCTAGTTATACGCCACTTCAAGTAAAGGATAAAGCTTTAGGGGGAGGCAGGGTGGGAGCTGGAGGGCGGAAGATAGAATTTTATTTCCCTGTCCCATACTACCCTACTCCTACCACCTGTCCTATGCCTAACTCGATCGCCCTGATTGCCCATAATGCCAAGAAAGAGGACATGGTTAATTTCGCTTCGCAACATGCGCCGTTGTTGGGGCGTTATCAGCTAATTGCGACAGCTACAACGGGGCAACGGATTCAGGATGCAACCGGGCTGGTGGTCGAGAAGATGCTGTCTGGCCCCATGGGTGGGAGTACTCAGATTGCAGCGGAAGTCGCTTCTGGAAACGTGATTGCGGTCATTTTCCTGGTTGATCCGCTCTACGCCCAACCCCATGAGCCAGATGTTCAGGCACTTTTGCGGATTTGCAATGTCTACAACATTCCCCTGGCAACCAATTTGGCGACAGCGGAGGCGATCGCCGCCCGTCTGACAAAAATGCTGGTTGCCCATCTGATCTACAATCCCGTTTCGGGTCAGGGCAACTCCGATCAGGAATTGGCATTTATCCAGCAAACCCTGGAGCCGCATTTGCATCTGGAAGTTCATTTAACAACACCGGAAATAGGGCCAGAGGAGTTGGTGAAGCAGGCGATCGCGGCTCAGGCAGATATGGTGATCGCCTCTGGGGGCGATGGCACGGTTTCTGCCGTTGCTGGGGCCTTGATTAACTCTGGGATTCCGTTAGGGATCATCCCCCGTGGGACTGCCAATGCCTTTGCCGTTGCCTTGGGAATTCCCCGTCTACTGCCAATTCGCAACGCCTGTCAGATTATTCTGGCAGGGCACACAAAGCTTGTAGATGTTGCCCGCTGCAATGGCTTGCCGATGATCTTGCTGGCCGGAGTTGGGTATGAGGCAGAGATGGTGGAGCGGGCCAGTCGGGAGCTCAAGGATCAGTGGGGTGCAATGGCCTATCTGATGGCAGGCTGGCAGATTTTGGATGAGCAGGGTCAATTTGACGCCGAAATTGAAGTAGAGGGGGAAGTTCGCCAGTTTCAGGCATCGGCAATCACGATCGCCAACGCCGCCCCTCCCACCTCGGTTTTGGCCCAGGGAGCCGGAGAAGTGGTGTTTGACGACGGGCTACTGGATATCACCATTGCCACCGCAGAAACAAAACTGCAGGCAGTCACGACCATGCTGAGCATGTTGGGATCTGCCCTGGTTAAGGGTGAGCGGCAAAATCAAAACGTCGTTCACGGGCGGGCCCGAAAACTCAAGGTCAAAGCAGATCCGCCCCAAAAAGTGGTTGTGGATGGCGAAATTATTGGAACAACCCCGATCGAGGTGGAATGTATTCCGAACGGGTTAACGGTGCTGACTCCGGGTTGATGGATCGGGAGGAATAGTTTCTGCTCTCTGCTTTTCCTGAACGAAAAGCAAAATAAAATACGAAGTTTGGCCGGGAAATGGGTTTAGCATGTCAAAGTCTTATGTGAAACGGTTTCTCTAAGCCTTTATGGATTGCGCTCCACCGAATTGTAGTAGGGGAGACAACTTGACAGATGCCGTTCAATGCTAAGGAGAATGCAATGCTTGACTTTCTTCCGCCGCTAAACGATCACAATTTGCCCTATCCCGATACCATTCACCCGATCGTGGTTCACTTTGTGATTGCCATGGTTCTGTTCTCTTTTCTCTGTGATGTAATTGGCTATTTCACCCGCAACGAGCGTTTGTTTGAGGTGAGCTGGTGGAATTTGTTTTTTTCCACCCTCTCCATTTTCATTGCTGTGCTCTTTGGTCAGGTGGAGGCGGGCCTGTCAGAACCCTATGATGCCGTGGTGCCTGTGCTGAACTTACATACGCTGATCGGTTGGTCGCTGTCGGCAATTCTGGCGGGAATGACGGCCTGGCGCTTTATTATTCGTTCTCGCAATCCCCAAATTGTACCGATGCCATTCCTGGCGGTGAGTGTGCTGCTCACCTGTCTGGTGTGTTTCCAGATTTACCTGGGGGATGAGCTGGTCTGGGTCTACGGACTCCATACGGTGCCCGTTGTAGAAGCAATCCGAGAGGGGGTGTTGTAATGAACCCGGAGTTAATTCAGCAGTTAGGTTCCCAGCTTGGTGCAAATGGGCTGCCCTACGCAATTCCAATCCATCCCAATCTGGTACATTTAACCCTAGGTTTATTTATTATTGCGATCGCCTTTGATATTGCTGGAGCGCTGTTTCCCCTGGAAAAGGCCATCCTCAAGTTTTTGTCGCTGACCGTGATTCGCTCCAATTTTTTTGATGTCGGCTGGTACAACATGCTGGCGGCCTCGATCATCACATTTTTTACCGTCGCTGCTGGTTTCTATGAAATGCTGACGGCAATGCCCCCCGCCAATGTCAAAAGTGCCTGGGGGTTGGGTGCCATGGAGACAATGCTGTGGCATGGGGTCGGGGGTGTCGTATTACTCATGTTCATCGTTGGAATGACTGTTTGGAGAGGGTTTCAACGCTTTCTCTGGCGCAACGATGTGGGCAGACAGGTGCAGTGGAGCTATCTGCTGGTGGGTTTGCTGATCTTCTTTCTGATGTTCCTCCACGGTACGCTGGGTGCCCATTTGGCAGGCGAGTTCGGGGTTCACAATACCGCCGATCGATTGCTGCGGGCCGGGGAAAATCCGAATCTAGTGTTTAGTAAGTAGTTAATCGCATGAAACTCTCAACGATCCTGACCCTGGTGGCGATCGGTGCTGTGCTCGTTCTAGCGAGCCTCTGGATGGCGCAACAGTCCTATTCCTGGCTTCCTTCCGAAGCCACGGAGGAAGCAAAACTGGTAGATGAGTTGTTCAGTTTACTGGTGGGTTTGGGCACGTTCGTGTTTTTGGGGGTAGGCGGATTTATTGTCTACACCGTCCTGACGCAACGGACTAGCCGCTTTGATCTGAATGATGGTCCCCCGATCGAGGGCAACGTTACGCTGGAAATTGTCTGGACAGGAATTCCCATCCTTTTGGTCTTGTTTATCGCCGGATATAGTTATCAGATTTACAGTCAGATGGCAATTCGGGGACCCATGGAGATTGTGCATCTGCACACTCCCCTGGACATCGAATCGGCCTACGCAGCACCCCTCAACGCTGAATCCGTAGAAGAAATTGAGGTTCATGCTAAACAGTGGGCCTGGTCGTTTCGCTACCCCAAACAAAATGTCATCAGTTCTGAGTTGCATTTACCCGCCAATCATCGGGTTCGCCTGGCCCTACAAACTGAGGACGTCATCCACGGTTTTTATGTACCCGACTTTCGCCTCAAGCAAGACATCATCCCCAACCGCACGATCGACTTTGAATTTACCCCCATCCGCCCAGGCAACTATCGCCTAAACGATTCCCAATTTAGCGGCACCTACTTCGCTATCATGCAGGCAAATGTTGTGGTTGAGCCACCCGACCAATACCACCGATGGCTCGATCAGGTCGCCACCCAGAAGCTTGTTCCAGCCAATAACCAGCCCTTTGATGAATACACCAAGCGATCGAAAAAAGGACTGCGATCGGGCTGGAAAACCGTTCCTCCCGCGCCACCACCGCTGGTCAACCATGCCGGAGAGCTATGAAGGGGCGTGAAAGTGGCGATCCAGGAAAAGTGATGGTCACAGCCACGCCCTCAGCAAAAGACAATCCCCATTCCCTTTTTCCCCTTTCCCTACCTCCT
>JBAUTA010001112.1:0-1536 GCA_049581985.1 Kovacikia sp. | reverse complement strand
GGCGTAATCGTCGATAAAACAAATTCCGTTGGCTTCACCGCGATGCTCGAATCGACGTCTTGCGCCTTCAAAGGTTTGGAGTGCAGTCGCGATAGTGGTGAAAGTTAGACCCAGTTGTCGCCCGACGGCGATCGCCGCTAACGCATTGCTCAAATTATGCTGGCCGAGCAGACCAAAAGTGAGCTGCCCAAGGCGTTGGCCCTTTTCGTAAATAACAGCCGAAGTCTGCGTTGAACCGTAGACAATTGAATTTGCCGTATAGTCTGGATTTAGCGCCGGATTCAGGCCGTAAGTTGTAACTGAGCGACCGGACGAACTCGGTAAAAGTTGAGTGCGTGTGGTCACACAGTCGATACATAGCACCATGTGCTGAGAGTGATTGACGAAGGCCTGAAAAATTTGAACGACCTCATCCAGGGTTGAGTAATGGTCTGGATGATCGAGCTCTATATTGGTAATGACGCCGATATAGGAATAAAACTTGACTAAAGACCCGTCAGACTCGTCAGCCTCTGCTACCAGATAGGGGCTTTGACCCACTCTCGCATTGCCTTCCCAAGCTGCAACTTCTCCGCCCACCACAATCGTGGGGTCTAAATCCGCCTGAACCAGTAGATATCCAATCAGGCTACTCGTGGTAGTTTTGCCATGCGTTCCGCCTACGGCAATGCTTTTGGACGCTTCGTTGATTAGAGATGCCAGCACATCGGAGCGATGAAAAATCGGGCATCCTAATCGAACAGCCGCTTGATACTCTGGATTACTGGGCTGAATGGCGGTCGAGCAGATCACTTGGGGCAGTAGCACAACGTTGGCTGCTGCAACCGCTGTTTCGCCACGCGAGGCAAGAGATGAAACCTGATTCGAGGGTTTAAAATAATCTAGGTTTTTGGCACTTTGTTGCCAGAAAATCTGAGCCCCCAGGGTCTGGAGCTTTTTTGTGATGTGTGTATCGCGAACGTCTGAACCTGAAACGGGTAAATGGCGCTTGGTTAAGATATGAGCTAAGGCAGACATGCCGATTCCACCGATCCCAATGAAATGAAAAGGCCGACCCTCTAAGTCAACGGCATTCATCATTCTGTTGTCGCTCCTTCAAACACCACACAACCGTCCACAATATTAATGTTAAGTTTGGCCCCCGCTTTAGACTTTTGACAATCTACCGTTTCGCTTCTACACGGGTCGCCCATTGACATTAGGACTAAGCCTGCAATGAATGGAACGTTTTACGAACGCGCTGAGGTCATCGGCTTGAGTTGATTGAATTGCCTAAATTTTCACCTCACAGTGTGAGGTTTTTCGGCCGATCTGTCAACTTGTCTGGAAAACTTTTAGAGATAACGCGCATTCTGCTTTCTAAAAGATCCCAAGCCGAAAAGAGTCCTTGAGATGTAATTTACCTTACTTAGCGATCTGGCGATATATCCGGCAGATTCAGTCCTCGGCCCTGGGCAGGCATTTTGCCGATGAATTCTGCGATTGCGGATGTTTGGGGTTTGTAAGGCAGAATGCTAGTATCGGTCAGCTCCGTTA
>JBAUTA010001111.1:0-4997 GCA_049581985.1 Kovacikia sp. | reverse complement strand
CAAAAGGATGGCACCTATTTAGAACCGATTAGTTGTCAGCAAGATGCTAAAAACTCTATTATCCAGTTTGGCTCAGGAGACAATTTTTTCCAGGTCTTGTCACCGGAGCACGCCGAATGTCAGATGCACGCTATCCAGCAAGCTTTGACAACAGGCAAGATGCAGATTTATGAACAGCAAGTTCTTGTTAACGAAACGTCTTATGACGAAGAAGTTCGCATCGTTGCCACTGGAACTGATGAAGCGATTGTAATTGTCCGTGACATCACTGAGCGGAAGCAGACTGAAGCAGCCCTGCGCGCAAGCGAAGCACGTTTCCGGGCAGTCTTTGAAAAGGCCGCCATCTCTATTTGTCTGACGGACCTGAATGGAACGTTCCTCAAAACTAACCCAGCAACCCTGTTGATGTTTGGCTACAGCGAAGCTGAGTTAATCCACAAATCCTTTGCCGACCTGACCTATCCTCCTGATCTGGAGGCAGACCTTATCCTATTCCGCCAATTAATTGCTGGCGAAATAGACTCTTATCAGATTGAGAAACGATACGTCCGCAAGGATGGGCAAATTCTTTGGAGTAAGTTAGCGGTTTCTGCGGTGCGAGATGCAACCGGGGCGATTCAGTTTACCTTCGGCATGATCGAAGATATCACTGCCCGCAAGCTGGCGGAGGCAGCCCTGCAGCAAAGTGAAACCAAGTATCGGGATCTGGTGGAGAATGACAACAGCTTTTTAGTGCGGTTTGACGCGCAGGCAAATATTACCTTTTTTAATGAAGTTGCCCAGCAGTTTTTTGGCTATAGCGAAGCAGAAATCCTTGGGAAGAATCTGGTGGGGACGATCTTGCCAGCGGTTGATCTGGCGGGTAGGGATATGGGCCAGGAGATTCGGAATATCCTTAAAAATCCGGAGCAGTATGCCCGTAGCGAAAATGAGAATATGCGACGCAATGGCGATCGCGTCTGGGTCGAGTGGATTAACAAAGCGCTAATTAATCAGGCGGGAGAACTGGTTGGCATTCAAAGTGTAGGAATTGATGTCACCGATCGCAAGCGGGCAGAAATAGCCCTGCGCCAGAGCGAAGCGAAAAATCGTGCGCTTTTGAGCGCAATTCCCGACATGATGTTTTACTACGATCGCGCGGGAATTCATTTAGATTTCCTGCCATCCAAGCATTTTGAACCAGTTGTTCTGCCTAAGGAATTTTTGGGTAAATCGGTGGCTGAAGTTTTACCTTTAGATGTAGCGGAGCAAATTGTCCAAACGATTGGGCAGGCATTAGAAACCGATAAAACCCAGGTGATTGAATACCAAATCTCCCAGGCCGGAGAGATGCATGACTATGAAGCCCGGATTGTTGCCTGTGAAGAAAATAAAGCCCTGGCAATTGTCCGCGACATCAGCGATCGCAAACGGGCAGAAGCTGCCCTGCAAAAGCAATATCAGCGGGCCCTTCTACTCAAGCAGATCACGGATGAGTTGCGTCAAACCCTGGATACTCAACAGATTTTTCAGACGACTGCCAAGCTTGTTGGGCAAACCTTTCAAACCAATCGGTGCCTGATTCATAGCTATATTGCCAAACCCCTGCCCCGCATTCCCCTGATGGCTGAATACCTGGAAACGGGTTACAAGTCCCTCACAAATTTAGAGGTGCCTACCGTTGGGAACCCTCACTGGCAGCAACTACTTGTTCAAGACGGGGCTCTGGTTTCTGAGAATGTCTACGCAGATCCCCTGCTGCAGGACATGTTACCCTTTTGCCACGAGATTCACCTCAAGTCAATGATGGCAGTCCGCACTTCCTATCAGGGGGAAACCAACGGGGTGCTTTGTCTCCATCAGTGCGATCGGCATCGTCACTGGACAAAGGACGAAATTGAACTGTTTGAATCAGTCGCGGCGCAAGTAGGCATTGCCCTGTCACAGGCCCAACTGCTGGAGCAGGAAAAACAACAACGGGCCGAACTTACTGTTAAGAATGCTGCCCTGAAGCTGGCCCATCGGGAAGCTGAGGCTGCTAACCTGGCGAAAAGCGAATTTTTGGCGATGATGAGTCACGAAATTCGAACCCCCATGAATGCGGTCATTGGCATGACCGAACTACTGCTCAGCGAACCCCTGCCCTCCCATCAGCAGGATTATGTTAAAACCATTCTCAGTAGCGGCAGTAGCCTGCTCACCATCATCAACGACATCCTGGATTTTTCCAAAATCGACTCCGGTAAATTAGAACTGGAAAACCAACCCTTTTCTCTCCGGCAGTGTGTGGAGGACGCTCTGGACCTGCTAACCCCTCAGGTCGTTGCAAAAGAGTTAGAGCTTGCCTGCTGGATTCATCCCCAGATTCCTGACAGAATTCTCGGAGACAGTACCCGTTTGCGCCAAATTGTGATCAACCTGCTCAGCAACGCGACTAAGTTTACAGAGAAGGGAGAAATCATTCTTACGGTTACCCTAAGAGCGGGCAGAGGACCGCAGTCAGAAGGCAACCGAGCAGCGGCAGCGGCACCCCATGTGGCACCTCTTTGCGAGATCCTATTTGCCATTACCGATACGGGCATTGGCATTCCTGCCGATCGGATGCATCGGTTATTCCAGCCATTTAGCCAGGCTGATACTTCTATGGCCCGTCACCATGGTGGCACGGGTTTAGGGCTTGTCATCAGTAAGAAGCTATGCGAAACGATCGGCGGCACAATGTGGGTAGAAAGTGGCGATAACATCGCAGGGACACCCCCCCCCGATTGGCAAAAGGAAAAGGATTCTATGCATCCTTTATCTTTTATCCCTAATCCCTCCATCGGCTCGACCTTCTACTTCACTATCCTTGCCCACCCCGTTGATCAGGGGGCTGGGCCCAGAGGGGATGCGACTTCTGTTACAGCTGACTTTGGAGGTAAACGATTGTTGATTGTGGATGACAATCCAACAGTCGGCAGACTATTAATGGTGCAAACCCAGATCTGGGGAATGGATGTCTGGACCGCAATATCGGGCGAACAAGCTTTGGCATGGATTGCTCAACAACCCCCCTTTGATTTGGCGATTCTGGATATGCAGATGCCAGAGATGGACGGATTGAAATTGGCGAGTCACATTAGTTCATCACCAAAGGCTGCAAATCTGCCGTTGGTGATGATGAGCACCTTTGGCAAACCGTTTGCCCAGGAAGCTCAACGGCAAGCAGCTGGCTTTTTGACGAAACCGATCAAGCAAGCTCAACTGCGTAATGTGCTACTTCATTTGTTGCTTGGGCACCCTACAGTAGAGCATTCTTCTTCCACGACTACCAAACTCCATGCTACTCCGGCGCAAAAATCACCTCTGCGTATTTTGCTTGTTGAAGATATTATCGTGAATCAAAAAGTTGCACTCCGCATGCTAGGACGCCTGGGCTATCAAGCAGATGTTGCGGGTACAGGGCAGGAAGCATTAGCAGCCTTCCGCCAGGACTTTTATCAGGTTGTCTTTATGGATGTTCAAATGCCAGGAATTGATGGATTAGAAACCACACGCCGGATTCGGCAGTTGGGTTTATCGTCCCAACCCTGGATTATTGCGATGACGGCTTACGCAATGCAGGGCGATCGCGAAAAGTGTCTGGCCGCTGGCATGGATGACTACATCAGCAAACCCATTTCAATTGAGGGGCTGGCAACTGCGTTGAATCAATTTCGTGAAGTCCAGAGTCAATTGGTTGCGTTCAAACCACCGGTCAATTTAGCTAGAACCTTCTCAGAGAAGGGATCTGTCCTGGAATCGGCCTTGCCTGAAGTCTGTTCTGAGCCTGATGCTCAAATTATTGACTATTTGAAGACACTGGTAGAAGGAGACCATACGCTCCTGACGGAAATTATTACTAGCTATTTAGAGGATGCTCCGAATCGGATCTGGGCGATCTCCCGCGCCTATGCTCAGGATGATCCGATGACGCTTCACAAATCAGCCCATGCGCTGCGATCTCTGAGTGCCTCGATCGGGGCTGTTCATCTATCGCAACTGAGCGCAACGCTAGAAGATCTAGGGCGTGCCCATACCCTAAAAAACGCTGCTTCCCTGCTCATAGAGATTCAAGCAGAGTACAAGCGGGTGGCAACTGCTCTACAATCCTGTCTGGGGAGGAAAATATGATTGGCATGGATATGCCAACCAGATCCGCACAGATTCTCATTGTTGACGACGAAAAGACGCTCCGGCTGATGCTAAACCGCGTTATGCAAAAGGAAGGGTATCAGATTATAGAAGCGAGTAGCGGAGAACAGTGTCTCACCCTTTGCCAGCAAGAGTTACCGGATCTTATTTTGCTGGATGCCATGCTGCCTGGTATAGATGGATTTGCCTGTTGCGCCCAACTCAAACAGGACTTTGGCGAATGCTGCCCGCCTGTTTTGATGATCACCTCGTTGAATGACCAAAATTCGGTCGATCTGGCATTTCAAGTAGGGGCAATTGATTACGTCACCAAGCCAATTCATTGGGCCGTATTGCGCCAGCGAGTGCGCCGTATCCTTCTGGCAGAATGGACCTTAGCGGAACTGCATCAGAAGATGAAGCGCGAACGCCTATTGATGGAGCAACTGGAAGCAGTCAACCAGGAATTGCGTCGGCTCGTCTCGATCGACAGCATGACCCAACTTGCCAATCGCCGCTGTTTTGATGAGTTTTTGCGCCAGGAATGGCAATGCCTGACTAGGGAACAGGCACCTCTATCCCTGATCTTGCTAGATATTGACTTCTTTAAAAGTTACAACGATACCTATGGGCATCAATCTGGCGATGAATGTCTCAAACAGGTTGCCAGGATAATTGATCGGGCGATTAAGCGTCCGGCAGATCTGGCGGCCCGCTATGGTGGAGAAGAGTTTGCTATTATTTTGCCCAATACACCCGTGGCAGGGGCTATTCACATTGCCCAGGCAATTCAGGCTGGGGTGAAAACGGCTGCGATCGCCCATTCAGGCTCCATTGTTAGCGCTCAGGTCACCATTAGTTGTGGA
>JBAUTA010001110.1:0-2187 GCA_049581985.1 Kovacikia sp. | reverse complement strand
CTGTGTCGCAACGGCTCGTCCGACCAGTCATGCCGATCCAATTTACTACCAGCATGATGTCATCCACTACTGCGTGACCAATATGCCGGGAGCCTATCCCCGGACGGCTACCATCATGTTGACCCATGTCACCCTTCCCTATGTGCTGCGTCTGGCTCAGGAGGGACTGGCTGCTCTGGTTGCGGATCCGGCCTTTGCTAAAGGGGTGAACACCTTTCAGGGCCATCTTACCTGTGAGCCAGTCGCCAGAGCACTGGAACGCCCAGAAACCTACGCGCCCCTAGCATCCCTGCTGTCATCTCAGTGAGGTAGGGGCATGACCAATGGTTATACCCTATATCGTAGGGCGGGTTTCGTCGATCAATCCTGGTTGAGTGCGAGAGACTCTAGCTAAACCCGCCCGTACAGGGAATGAGGTGATTTCTCAGGGGCGTAAATCATCAAATTTGCTCAATGCGGACAGGTCGATATAGTCGATGTGATTCTGGCTCAGAGCGATCTGTTTCAGCTTGGCCTCGGCCATTTCTGCGGACCAATTCAGATTATTCATCACTAAAGTACGAGCCAGGGTTTTGCGATCGCCATCTCGCCAGTCAATCCGATCCTGGCGACCCAGAATGCGATCGGCTGTCATCAGGTCGTAATAGATTTGGGCATCTATGCCCCGGAGCACATTTTTACCCCCGCGACGAGAATCTTTACGGCGGATCGTATGGGCATAACGCACAATGTAATCCGTTCCAGTCCGTGAATAAATGCCCAAATAGCGGAAAAAGACTTCAATCTGCGTCGCATGGGCATTAGTATATTCTGGAGACATGGCACACGTTATGAGAACGGGTTTCAGCGCAACGCGGTTGAGGGCCTTTAAGACGCGCCCAAACTCGTGGTTGAGTCGCTCTGGGGTGTGAACCAACTGATACAGTCGAGGCTCACTTCCGTACCCCCTATTCGCATAAATCCCGTTGTAGTCGAAGAAGTCTGCATCAAAATCGAGCAACACTTCCCGATCGGCAAACCAGCCCTCAGGCACCAATCCTTCATAAGCTGTGTTTTTGGCCGTTCCTGCCAACATGCGGAGTGTTCGTTTATGAAACGGGACCTTACGCCCGCTGCAGGCCATGCTCTCGGGGCCAAAGGAGAGGTAGCCGTTGCGGTTGACGCAAATGGATTGATCCGCCGGGCCATCTCGAAACTGCCAGTCAGAGTAGGAGTGCCATGCACCCCAGAAAAACTTGACCTGTGGAGGAGTTTCAGTGACATCCGGTACAATCCACCAAATTTCATTGACGGCCCCATCAGAAACCAGGGCATTAATGTAGTTGCCAATGCCTTCAAATCCGGTCTGGCGATGCTGATTATTGCGGTATAGATCGGCATGATAATCGATGTGAACCAAGACTCGTGGAGTCTCTTCCAGCTGCCCATGCGCCACAAGCTCACGGTAGGCATCCAGGGTTTGATTGTGATCCCGGAACAGGTCAAAATAGCCCTGCCTAAACAGACGCAGTTCATCTGCCGAACTATAGGATGGTACGGGTAGGACAGCATCAGTAGATAAATGACCCGGCCAGATCGGTTGTGCCAGGTTGTGACTCCCAGCAACCAGCCCGTCCAAGAGAAACCCCAATAGACAGGCAACGAAACATCGCAGTAGCCTGGTACTCTTCATATCCGATCGATTTGAATGTGAATCTTTTTGTACGGAATTCCACAATAAGGCAACTGTGCGATCGCGTTAGGAAATGTATACAAATCAAGAATCCGGCGATCGCCTTGGATGACAATAGAGTCACCACACCACGGGGATGGGGATGAAAAAAGCAGATCGAAGAAAATATGCGGCGCTGAGTCCCTTTCAACTCAAAGACCAGCTCATCCAGTTCGCCACCAGCCATGCTGAACGCCTGATGCTGAATGCGGGACGGGGCAATCCGAATTGGTTAGCCACCACTCCCCGGGCTGGGTTCTTTCAACTGGGACTGTTTGCCGTGGAGGAGTCCCAGCCGATTCTGGCCCGGGAGCATCTGGGAGGAATGCCGCTGCCAGAAGGAATCGCCCAACGGTTGCAGCAGTTTCTGGCAGAGCGATCGCAGCTACCGGGAATCGCTTTTTTGCAGGATTGCCTCACCTATGGGCAGACTCACCTGAACCTGGATCCGGATGAGTTGGTTTATGAACTGGTGC
>JBAUTA010001109.1:0-3930 GCA_049581985.1 Kovacikia sp. | reverse complement strand
TCCGAATGCCTGGGCTGCAACGTTTATTCACGGGGTCTACGATGATGTGCCCGTAATGTATACGGAGCTGGTTAACTGTCCGGATTGGCTGCCTCTGGCGGTGATAGTGAATGGTGCTCGCTTCCGTCTGGATCAGGGAGAAATCTTAAAGTATGAACGAATTCTCGATTTGCGTCGGGGAGTCCTCAGCCGATCGGTGCGATGGCGCAGTCCCGCTGGAAAGACCGTTGATCTCTGGTTTGAGCGGTTTGCTAGCCTTGCAGACGAACATGTTCTGGCGTTGCGCTGTCAGATCACTCCGGTTGATTTCAGTGGCATTATTGAAGTTCAGGCAAGTATCAATGGCTATCCTGAAAACCAGGGGTTTAACCATTGGGAGTGGCTGAACCAGGGTAAGGGCGATGTAACCAGTCAATCCTTGCGGGAAGGGGGTGTCTGGTTGCAGGTGCGGACGCGGTCTACCAAAATTGAACTGGCGATCGCCTCAAGGATGGATATTACAGGCGCAGACTCTTCCCTTCAGGTCACCAATGCCCCCGGTTATCCCACCTTAAATGCCCCCTTAATCGTTGCTGAGGGGCAAACCGTGACGGTAGACAATATCCTCACGGTATTCACCTCATGGGAGGTGGAAACGCCCGTCCAATCTGCTCAGTCCAGGTTGAATGAACTGCCTTCCTATACGCAGTTGTTGATTGCCCATGAGCAGGCTTGGGAGCAGGTCTGGCAGCAAAGCGATATCATCATTGAAGGCGATACCAGGGCGCAATTGGCGGTTCGCTATAGCCTTTTCCAGCTTTTAATTAGTGCCCCCCGGTATGATCACCACATTAGTATTCCAGCCAAGACCCTCTCTGGCTTTGGCTATCGTGGGCATATCTTCTGGGATACCGAAATCTTTATCCTGCCGTTCTTTACCTTGACCCAGCCTGCCCTGGCGCGGAATTTGCTCACCTATCGTTACCAGACCCTGGATGGTGCGCGACGGAAGTCGTCCCACTATGGCTATAAGGGCGCGATGTATGCCTGGGAAAGCGCGCTGACTGGAGATGAGGTTACTCCCCGCTGGGCTCTCCCTAACGATCCCTATGCCGATGACATTCGGATTTGGTGCCGCGATCGCGAAATTCATATCAGTGCCGATATCTCCTATGCGGCATGGCAATACTGGCAGGCAACGGGCGACGACGAGTGGATGCGCGATTATGGGGCTGAAATTATCCTCGACACCGCTGTTTTCTGGATGAGTCGGGTGGAGTGGAACCCAAAATATGAACGCTACGAAATTCGGGAGGTCATTGGGGCAGATGAATATCACGAACACGTCCACAACAATGCTTTTACGAATCGGATGGCACAATGGCAGCTAGAAAAATCTGTCGTTGTCTATGATTGGTTAAATCACACCTACCCCGATCGGGCTGCGGAACTGCAACGAAAACTAGACTTAACGACAGGGCGGCAATCTCGCTGGCGGGATATCGTCAACAACCTCTGGATTCCCTACGATGCTTCTACCCATCTGATTGAACAATTTGAGGGATTTTTTCAGTTGGAAGATATCAACCTGGCGGATTACGAGCCCCGCACCCGATCGATGCAGGTGATTTTAGGCATTGAGGGCGCAAACAAACGGCAAGTGCTGAAGCAACCAGACGTTTTGATGTTGCTCTATCTCATGCGTGGTTCCCAGGAATTTCCCTACAGCCAGGAAGCCCTCCAGAAAAATTGGGACTACTACGCTTCCCGCACGGACATTACCTATGGTTCCTCCCTCGGTCCCGCCATTCATGCTATCCTGGCTGCCGATGTCGGCTTACTCGAAGAGGCCTATCAGCGCTTCCTGCAAGCGGCATTGGTCGATCTGGAGGAGCTTCGCAACAACGCCGCTGAAGGAATTCATGGGGCTTCCGCGGGGGGCGTCTGGCAGGCGATCGTGTTCGGCTTTGGTGGCATCAAGTTGACAGACGATGGGCCCGTTGCCCACCCCCACCTTCCCCCCGACTGGACCCGGTTGAAGTTTAAGTTGCACTGGCGTGGGGTATGGCACGAATTTGATCTACACGAATCTGAGCTACAGGATGAAGGATTAAGGATGCAGGATAATGTAAAGAATAGAGACCCAGAGCAAAAGGCAGGCTCCCCACCCCCCATCCCCCCCTTACCCATCCACGGCATTATTTTTGATCTCGATGGGGTTCTCACCGACACCGCCGAGTTTCATTATCGGGCCTGGCAGCGGTTGGCGGATGAGGAAGGGCTGCCCTTTAATCGGAAAATGAATGAGGCCCTGCGGGGAGTATCGCGGCGGGAATCGCTGTTGATCATTGTGGGAAATCGGCCCTATCCGGAGGAAAAGCTTCAGGAAATGATGGATCGCAAGAACCGCTATTATGTGGAATCGATTCAGGCTATCTCGCCCACCGATTTGCTACCAGGAGCGCTTAACCTGCTGGATGAGCTGCGCCAGTGCGGAATTAGGACGGCGATCGGCTCCGCCAGTAAAAATGCCCGCACGGTGATTGAAAAATTGGGAATCGCCGATCGTATCGATGCGATCGCCGATGGCTATAGTGTCAAAAACCCCAAACCCGCCCCCGACCTATTTTTATTCGCAGCTAAGGAACTGGGTCTTGATCCCAATCAAACGGTTGTCGTAGAAGACGCAGCCGCAGGCATTGAAGCCGCACTTGCTGGTGGCATGTGGACAGTTGGCTTGGGTCCCGATGGGCGAGTTGGAGCAGCCCATGTGGTCTTACCCAGTTTGGAAGGGATCCATTGGGCAGATTTGCAAACAAAACTCAGTCGTTCAGCCCAGTTTAAGGCAAACGGCAGGGGCGAAGGGAGGGATGCCTAGATCTATCTCTGGATTGACAGAGCGCAACTATGATTATTTTTCATGGCTGTCCTCCCATTTCCCTAGCCTTACTCCGCAGATAGGGACCCCTTGTCATTTCACTTTTAACTAGATTAACTAGAATGAGGAGTAGTTTGTTTATAAAAAATAAATGCCTTAGAGAAGGATGTAGTTCACGGCTAGACTGCTGTCATTTGCAGGTTAGGAGGATTTTAAAGTTGTCTGGCTCCCTAGCAACCTTGTTTTTAATTCCAACAATTATCCAAGCGCAGTTACCTCCCTCATCGGGTTTGCAAGCTGATCTTAAGCAAAAGATTAGCATTTACTCCAAACCTGCGGTGGTTCGAGTTGTGGCGGGATGCTATGGGACGTACTCTTACTCCAAGAATGAGTTTTCCGCTAACGAAATTTCTTTGACTGTGGGTGCTCTGGGATCAGGCTACTTTGTCGATTCTAACGGCTCCATTGTAACCAGTTCCCATATGCTGGTTGCTGCGGAGGAGTCTGGCTGCAAAGAGCAACTGTTCAGGCGATTGGTGGGAGTTGTAACCGGGCAAGGAAACTTTGACAAGATTTCTGAAGAAGTCAAAAGCAGTCTCAGGCAGCACAGTCAGATTAAAGGAGACATTAGCTACCTTAATCGAGTGGTCCTCCCCACCGGGGCTTCCCTGCCTTTTGAAATCAAGCAATCTGGCTCTCTGGTGGGCGGCAAGCCTGGAGATGTGGCAGTCATCAAAATTGATGTCAGTAATGCGCCAACCGTGCAACTAGAAGAGTCTGGTAAGTTAGCTCCCCAGGCTTCTATGGTCATTCTGGGTTATCCGCTGGACCAGTCTGTTAAGTCCCTCTCCTCCTCTCTCTCAGAAGATTTATCGTCCCTTTCCTTTCTCAAAGAGGTGGCGCTTGGAAAGTCCTTAGGCGCAGTCACCTTGTTAGATGGTTGGGCAGTAAAATCCACTCCCAACTCGGATTCCAACTCAGAGAGCAATCTCGCTGTCCTGCAGTTTAACGAAGTGCTGCCTTTGGAGATGACGGGTAGCCCGGTGTTGAATGACAAGGGCGAAGTCTTAGGT
>JBAUTA010001108.1:0-5108 GCA_049581985.1 Kovacikia sp. | reverse complement strand
CCCCAGACAGAGGTTGAAGCGATCGCCCCCCCCCAGCCCTAACGCCCATCGCCTAACGCCTATCGCCCTCAAGGTTATCGATCTGAATTGGCTCAAGCACCTCCGCCATTTCAAAGCCAAATACTTTAGCGTAGAAATAAAACTCGCCATCTAGGGTGCGCTTAATATTTTCCGCCTTACGAAACCCGTGTTGTTCTCCGGCATACAGCACATAGGCAACTGGAAGATGCTTAGCCCGTAGGGCATTAACCATCCTTTCCGCCTGATTGGGGGGCACAATTTTGTCTTCGTCCCCCTGAAAGAAGATAACAGGACAGTTGAGCCGATCGCTGGCGTGAATCGGTGATCGTTCGATGTATAACTCTTTTTGCTCTGGATAGGGACCAATCAGACTATCCAAATAGCGGGACTCAAACTTGTGGGTATCTGTCGCCAACGCTTCCAGGTCGCTGACCCCGTAGAAACTAGCACCCGCTTTAAACGTGTTGCGAAAGGTGAGGGCAGCCAGGGTGGTATAACCGCCCGCACTGCCACCGTCAATCACCAGGCGATCGCGATCGACCATATCCAATTGGGCCAGATATTCTGCACCATTGACGCAGTCATCTACATCGACAATGCCCCATTTACCCTTAAGTCGTTCTCGATATTCCCGTCCATAACCTGTGCTGCCGCCATAGTTGACATCCAGGACAGCAAATCCCCGACTCGTCCAGTACTGAATTTTGAGGTTAAATGCAGTGGAAGTGGCGGCTGTCGGCCCGCCGTGACTCTTGACCAGGAGCGGCGGGCGCTCATCTGCTGGGGCACCATAGTCCTGATTCGCAGGTGGGTAGAAGAAGCCGTAAGCAGTTAAACCATTTTCCGTAGGAAAGGCGATCGCCTTTGGCACCGATAAATAGCCAGGATCAATTTCCAAACTGTTGGAGCGACGCCAGATCTTGATTTGAGAGGTTGTCAAATCAAGTTGAACGATTGCCCCCGGTTCCATGGCGGACCCTGCATGAAATACGACTTTTCCCGATGCCACATGAATTCCGGCAATCTCGGTATAGGGAATTTCAATTGGCTCTAGTTTCCTGGTTTGGGTGTTCAGGCTTGCCAGGTAGGAAATCCCGTCTTTGCTGTAGGTGCAGATTAGCCGTTCCGCAGACTCAAACCCATAGTTCGATTGCCCAAAGATCCACTGGGGCGAACCAAATTCCGCCTCCATTGGGCACAGCGCTTCAATCTCCTCCGGCTTACCTACGCCGTTGCTTTGCCGCCACCGATAGAGGTTCCACCAGTTGGTGCGATCGCTAACAAAGTACAGATCTCCGTTCGGCGACCACTCTGGCTGAAAGATCGACTCTTCCAGTCCCCCCGCTATTTTCTTAGCTGCACCGATCGCACCGTCAGCAGTAAGCTCACCGACCCATAATTCCGTGCCGTCCCAGGGCATGTTGGGATGATTCCAGCATAGCCAGGCCAGGTGGGAACCATCCGGGCTGATTCTGGGTGAGGCATAGAAGTCGCTGCCTGAAACCAGCACCTGCGGTTCCTGACTACCCTCTAAACTGAGACTGGCAATAGCATTCACTGCTCCGCCGGAGGCTGTATGATCCTCCCGCACACAAATCATGCGATCATGGCGCGCGTCAATTACCCCATCTGCATAGCGCCATGCCCCCTCTGGCGTAATGGCTACAGGTTCCGAGCCAATTTCCTGGCGATACAGGCGTTGATCCACAAAATTGGAGAAGTAGATCGTTCCCTGATGAACAACATAGCTTGCTCCCCCATACTCATGGACACGAGTTCGAACGTTAAAGGGAGGTAGTGTCACGTCCAGCAATTGCCCATCAGCACCAAGCCGCACTAACACATTGCGCCCTGCCTCCGTGGGTCGAAGCTCAGTCCAGTAAATTGATTCACCGTCCAGTCTGACCTGTCCTAATCCGATCGTTCCAGCCACAATCAGATCGGAAGTAATCGGGGATTTCCAAGAGCCGTAGGGTGCTAAGTGAAGTTCAGTCATGGTGCTTTAGATCACGAACAATGGTGGTAAAAAAATCATCTAAATTTGTGGGTGCTCTGTAGAACTCATATCAATTTAAATAGCGAGCAGGGCAGATTGGGGACGGGGTGCAGGGGTTCCACCCCTGGCTGGGGGTGAAGCCCCCACACCCCCATCTGCAACCTTCATTTTTTAAATGGGTATCAGGAACCATTCAACCGGGAGGCATAATTGAGCGAGTCCACTGTCACGCAGATAAACATGATAACGAACTTCAATTTTGAGGGCTTTGAAATTAAGTGATCGCTCGTAATTCCCGACGGAGGGAAAGCTTAGTAGAGTTTATCAAGCGGCTACTCTGTATTGGGTTCTGGACGGGGTAAAGCTTGGAGATATTTCTGGGTAAGCTGTGCCGCGATCTCGTCAAGCACTAACATCCTGCCAGGAGGAGGACTCACCATGAGCGGAACTGCCAGGTTAATCGAGCCATACATCTTGAAAAAATCCAGTAAACCTTGAAAAGATTCAGATTGGACAGACGAAGCTTCCTTCCATTCATGGATTGCTAAGGTTAACCCTTCCCCCATCGACTTCCGATTGCGCCCTATCCCCACCCCATCCCGCGTACCCGACTCTGAATTATGAGAGCCAGAATTGAGAATCAAATCGTGTTTATCCATCATGACGACGTACCAGAGTACAAAAAGGGCGGCTCTGTAGTCCGAAATAGCTATTTTTGGGCGCTCCGATCGATCGCTGCCCAATCCTATCGTCAGCGCGACTGGGAATACGAGTCGGAAGTGTGGCTGGCGCTCCAACGGATGCTGCTTTCCTTCGCCGAATCAGGATATTTGGGTTTGCAAGAAACCCAGCTAGAGTTTCCGCCGGACCAGTTAGAAATCCCACCTGTTTTAAAGCCTGTTTCAACCTGGGAATAAGCGTAAGAGGCAAGGAGAAGACCTGAGTCGGAAGCTATGCACTGCGAATGATTTTTTGCTCAAGTGCCGTTCTATACATTGAATAATTGCTGCGCTTAGGGGTAGCATAGACGTAGCGATACCTGCCTGCAGGTAACGATGTTGAATTCTACAAATTCCATGGACACTAGTCCATCCCCTTACAGTACTAGCCTCCCCTAATCTGGTGACCTTGGTTTCCCAGCGCGGGGGAGATCGAGGAGAAACTATGCTTACCCAGGAAGGTCGCGCTTCGCTGTCGGTTGTTTCCGACTTAAATAGGCTTAAGCTTGAACTAAACCAGATGCCTGCGATTGACGTAGGTGATTATGTTGCCGACCTGTCTCCTGAACGGAGGGCGATCGCGTTTCGATTGCTTAGTAAAGGTCAGGCAACGGACGTCTTTGAATATTTAGACCATGAGGTTAGAGAAGAGCTGATTGGTGCCCTGCACGATGCTCAGGTATGCCAGATCGTCGAAGAAATGCGCCCCGATGATCGGGCAGAACTATTCGATGAACTCCCTGCCGGAGTGGTCAGACGCCTGATCCAACAGCTTAGCCCCGGCGAACGACGGGCAACCGCAACTATTTTGGGTTACCCAGAGGGCACCGCCGGACGGGTGATGACGACTGAGTATGTGCGGTTGCAGCAGGGGTTGACGGTTTCCCAGGCGTTAAGCAAAATTCGCATGAACGACCGGGACAAGGAAACGGTCTACTATGCCTATGTCACCGACGATAACCGGAAACTGGTGCAGGTGGTGTCTTTGCGGCAACTACTCTTTTCTTTGCCAGATGCGTTGATTCGGGATATTGCCAGCGATCGCGTCCTCAAAGTCCGTACAGACACCCCCCAGGAGGAAGTGGCTCAGATCATGAAGCGCTACGACCTGCTGGCGTTACCTGTCGTAGACCGGGAAGATCGACTAGTCGGGATTGTCACCATTGATGACGTCATCGACATCCTGGAAGAGGAAGCCACAGAAGATATTCAGAGAATTGCAGGTGTTGGTGGTGGGGATGAGTCGTCCCTATCCCATCCTCTACAGAAAATTCAAAACCGTCTGCCCTGGCTGATTGGAATCATGGCCCTCTATATTGGAGCATCCAGCGCGATCGCCCCATTCCAGAAAACCATCTCCCTCGTCCCCGTTCTGGCAGTGATCATGCCGTTGTTTTCTAACACTGGCGGAACTGTTGGCATTCAGGCACTGACGGTGACGATCCGATCCCTGGGCGTTGGCGAAGTAACCCCCCTGGATACACTAAAAATCCTCCGTAAGGAGCTGCTGGCAGGTCTGGTGACTTCGCTGGCCTTAGGCACGACAATGGTTCTTCTATCCCTGATTTGGACGCCTGCAGAGACTCGTTGGGTGGCGATCGTGGCAGGACTGGTGATGGCAATCAATACAGTGGTAGCAGTAACTCTGGGTACGCTGTTGCCAATGGCGCTAAAGCGCTTAAAACTGGATCCTGCCCTGGTCAGTGGTCCCCTCGTTACCACCCTTCTGGATTCGATTGGGTTTATTATCTTCCTATCTTTGATTACCTTCAGTCTGAATGTGTTGCGACTGCCAGCGTCGTAGGTGAGAAATGGCGGGTGTCAGAGGTCAGATAGGCACTATTAGTTTGCCACGGGTGATCACGGGCCGCTTGTCCCCAGTTCCCTTTCTCCTCTCTCTTTTACCAAGCCTTAACCTTCAGCGTTTAGTTTTCAACCATTGGGACTTTCCATGTTGAGGACAAGAGCATGGATAGGACCAGTTCAATTACCTGCGATGTAATTCACTTTGGATTCTGAATCTATAGCTATCGCCAGATTGCTCAGGACATCGGATTCAAGGGGAAGTAGGGGCAAAGCCCCCAGCCAGCTTTCGACCTGAGCGCTCAAGCCGAAGGGGATTCCACCCCTGCACCCCGTCCGAACCGCTATGGCTATAAAACGAGTCAGGCAATCCAAAATCCAAAATCCAAAAGGGATATCGATGCTGAAGCAAACCTTTCCCTCCCGTGAAGCTCTTCGACGCTTCCCTTTCGGTTTGGCTGATGTTGTAGTAATCCTTGGCACGCTGGTGCTGATTGCGCTAATTGCACGGGTGGGCGCTGGTACATTGGTCAGTTTTAGACCGCCCGAAGATGTGCCAGGTGTGACGC
>JBAUTA010001107.1:0-2433 GCA_049581985.1 Kovacikia sp. | reverse complement strand
CTGGATGGGCTGATTGCCATCTAAATTCTTCTTGATAGTCTTCTTGAGAAATAACACCGATTCTGTTAAATCAGAAAAGACCCAGCGATCGATCAGTTCCCAACACGAATTCCACGGAGAGAATTCATCAATCCGAACACGTTCAGCAACCACAAAACGACTGCAACCACCACCACGATGTTCAGAATATTCTTAATCTTTCTATCCATCGGGATATAGTTATTTACTAACCACAACAGAACTCCAACTACGATCAGAACGATTACAAGCTGAATGAGATCCATGGCTAACCTCCTTTCTCCAATCGAATGAGTAATGACTGGAATGGAAGCTAATCCGAATTGCGAAAAACCCTGCATGCCATTCGGCAAGACTAGCAATGAAAAGCTGAAGAATAGTGACTCACTACCACCAACTGATTTCGCGATATATGATGATTAGCTTCCGTTCTTTTATCTCTCAGCATAAAACCCATTTAGGATCTTTTTCTTAAAAAAATATAAGGGCGATCGAGAAGCCCACTGGTGCTTATAGCTATTTGATGAGATCTCAAATGGACCTTCCAGAGAAGACCTTCCTAATGAATAATTTTTTTGACTTTATCCTTCACATCTTCAACCGCCTGCTGAACATGTGCTTCGACCTGTTTTGCCTTACCCTCTACCTGATCTCTGCGATCGCCAGTCAGATCGCCGATGGCTTCTTGAACTTTACCTTCGATATTTTTGGCGGCTGCCTTGGCTCTATCTTCTAAGCTCATGGTGTACTCCTGATTGAATGAGAGGACTGCTTGTCTGAGGCGAATTAACAACTCTAGCCCTTATGATAATCCTAAGACCCTAGAAGTCTATTGGTTTATTTTCTAAACGAATTGATCAGTTTCGATACAAAGCGTAAAAAGACAAGTTAGCAAGGAGGAAGGATTATTTTGATAGAGATGTCAAGATAATTTTATTGAGACATCATACAAGGTTCAGAAACCAGATTGAACGCCTTACTTTTTATCTTTTGCTCGCCCACTGTCATCTAGCGGCGTCTTCAAATGCTGGAACTCCTCGCTCAGCTTTTCGATTTCTTCATCTGAGTCGTCTTCTACATCCACCAATTTGTCACGAGCTTTATTCAAGGCGTAGATTAATTCATCTAGTTTGAGATGCATAGCTTTTGCATCTCGGTTTTGAGTATTTTGAATCAAGAACACCATCAGGAATGTGACAATTGTCGTACTTGTGTTAATGACTAGCTGCCAGGTATCGGAGAAATGAAAGAAAGGACCAGTCACTCCCCAAATAATTACGACAGCGAGTGCCAGGAAGAAAGCACTTGGTGCGCCTACAAGCTGTGAAGTTTTCTGAGAAAATTTGCGAAAGAAACCGCTTTGCTTAGATTTAGATTTAGAGTTAGACATATTCAGCAGAGATGAGAGAGCGTTGGCTGACTTAGAGGGTGTTTTAAAAGCTAGGGGTTGTGATGTTAGGTACTCAGCGATCCCCTCTAGCCCCCCTTAAAAAGGGGGGAACCAGGCTTGAAGTCCCCCTTTTTAAAGGGGGCTAGAGGGGGATCTGTACGATTTGCTACTCGCAATAGGACTTTTCAAACAGCCTCTTAAATGGAATGAATTATCGAACAGTTGATTTAATTGCACACTTTGAAGGTGATCAAATATTCAAACCTGGTCAGATCTCTAGTGGAGATCTGACCAGGTTTCAGCGAGATTTCAAGAGTTTCAATGCTTTTGAAACCTCCTGGAAATGTGTTGCCACCGAGACTTCAAATACTTGTTATATAGCTCTACGTCCTGTAACCAGGTTGTAAACAATAGCAATCAAGGCTAGAACCAGAAGAAGGTGAATCAGACCACCTCCAACGTGAATCCCAAATCCAAGTGCCCACAGAACAATCAAAATTACTGCGATGGTCCAAAGCATATGCTTTTACTCCTTAATAGTTGAGTGATGCATTTATTAATGCAACGATTTACTGCTTTTTATCCGAAACGGCTGGAGCAACTTTTGCTGCAACATTGACACTCTTAACACCCTTGATTTGTTTTGCCAAAGGTTCAATTTTGTCGAGTTGATTTTGAGTTGGTACGGTTCCAGACACAACTATCGCCCCATTCTTAGCCGCAACTGTCAATCTTCCATTGGGGATGTTGGCTTCTAACTTGGAGCGAACTTCACTAGAAAGGTCGCCATTCGCACGGTCTGCATCGCCACCGGTCATGTTGTTGCGTTGTTCACGAGCACGAATATCCGCATTGAGTTGATCTCGACGCACTTTACTAACCGCATCACTTTTGTCGTTTTGAACTGTTTTAGCCGTTGGAACCTGTCCCGTCTTCTCAGTAGAAGTAGGTGCGTTTGAGCTAGTCTTAGCGTTGTTAGTACAGGCAATAGTGCCAATCAGTAAAACGCTGCTGAGGACTAAAAG
>JBAUTA010001106.1:0-6005 GCA_049581985.1 Kovacikia sp. | reverse complement strand
CCCTTCAATCGTCCCAAGCTCGGCAAGATGAAAGCATTGTTAACGATCGGTCAACCCATTTCTGTGTCCGATCGCTGGGCAACTTACCACGCGAGCCGACGCGGCGCAAAGCAAGCCATCACCGAATTGACTCAAGATTTACAAACCGTCCTGGAGAAAATGGCAAGCGGGTCAGAAGAGGCGTAGGGCAAGCTCTCTCGTTCTAGAAAATTGCAAATTCTCTTGACAGAAGCCGCTGATTCTCGGCATACTGGATAATTGGCTGTCTCTTCGTGCTCGGATCAGGTCAGACACGACAAAAGCCTGAGCAGCTATCGCGCATAGCTGTTAACTCTAAGGCTACCTGTACGGCAACCTCTAAGGCACTTTCATGACTTCCTACGCAATTATTGAAACGGGCGGTAAGCAGTTGCGGGTAGAGCCCGGACGCTTCTACGATGTAGAACGACTTGCGGCTGAACCCGACACCCAAATCACGATCGATAAAGTTCTGTTTGTTCAGGACGATGGCACCATTAGTGTGGGTCAACCTCTGGTTGAGGGCGCAACGGTCGAAGCAACGGTGTTACGACATCTGCGCGATCGCAAAATCATCGTCTACAAGATGCGCCCCAAAAAGAAAACCCGCAAAAAGCAAGGGCATCGTCAGGAATTAACTCGCCTGATGATTGATAGCATTAATTGGGCTGGTTCCAGCTCCAAAGAAACAGCTAAAGCCCAGTCTGCTCCTGCTGAAGTGGCTCCAGAACCATCAGATGAAACTTCCGCACCCGAAGAAACTTCGGCAGAATAGGGTTTGATAACGCCTAACCTTTTCTGAAGAAAAGCTGATTCTAAAACGGCTGCGACCCAGGAACAGGTTCCATCAATCCCCATAGATTTCTGCGTGGATTGGTGCATGTAGGTTAGTTCATTAGAGTGGCTCGTTTGAGATTTTGATTACCTGGTTGGTTACGCTAGACATAGGGGGACATTATGGCTCATAAGAAAGGTACAGGCAGTACTCGTAACGGTCGCGACTCCAATGCTCAACGCTTGGGCGTTAAACGCTACGGTGGACAAGTTGTTAAGGCAGGCAACATTCTGGTGCGTCAACGGGGCACCAAAATTCATCCCGGCAATAATGTGGGTCGGGGAAGCGACGATACCCTCTTTGCTCTGATCAGTGGGGTTGTTACCTTTGAGCGCTACGGCAAGAGCCGCAAGAAGGTCAGCATTTACCCTGCCGAAAGCTAACCCTTAACCGCCTTGTAGGCAAATATTTGTAGGGACGTTACCTGTAGCGTCCCTACTCCCGTTTATAGAGCGATATTGTGAACCCTATTGTGACCCCTAGACGCTTTGAAAATTGCGACCTGGAACGTTAATTCAGTCCGCACCCGCCTGGATCATGTCGTGAACTGGTTGCAGGAGAACCCTGTCGAGGTTCTGTGCTTACAAGAGACTAAGGTGATGGACGAAGCCTTTCCCAGGAGCCCGTTTACAAACCTTGGCTATGATTCCCATATCTCCGGACAAAAAAGTTACAACGGGGTTGCGATTCTCAGCAGGATTCCCCTCAGCAATGTAAGTACGGGTTTCTCAGAAGTTCTGGGTGAGGACTTTATCGACCTGGATGAACAAAAACGGGTAATTACCGGGGTTGCCGCTGGCATCCGGATCGTCAATTTATATGTACCCAACGGTTCCGCCGTTGGTAGTGAAAAATATCTCTACAAGCTCCGCTGGCTGAAAGCTCTGCGAGAGTATCTGAAGCACCTGGGGGAGGCTGATATCTCTGCTTCTCCGCCCCCCGCTTCTCCGCCCCCCGCTTCTCCGCTCTCTGCCCTGCACTCCCTGCTTGTCTGCGGTGATTTCAACATCGCTCTAGAAGATATTGATATCCACAATCCCAGTGGGCGGGAAAAGATGGTGATGGCCACCGATTTGGAACGGCAAGCATTGCAGACTGTATTAGAACTGGGGCTTGCAGACGGATTTCGTAAATTTACAGCGGAGGGGGGGCAATTTAGCTGGTGGGACTATCGGCAGGCGGCCTTCCGACGCAATTTGGGTTGGCGGATTGATCATATTTATCTGACGCCGGATTTATATGAGCGATCGCTGGCCTGCACGATTGATATTGCCCCCCGCAAACTTGAGCAACCCAGTGATCACGTTCCGGTGATTGTTGAACTTTAGGTGGGGTCGTCCTCCTGGAAAAGGATGCAGACTCCCAGGCAAAACAGAAGGGGGAGACAATGGGCATTCCCACCCTCCTACCGCTTGTTATCCTATCCTTTTTAGCACTCCCCTTCAGGCAGTTGTCCATGACCAGGAGGAGTTGTTAGGGTAGAAGAGTTATCTAGCTTCCGTCCTTGAGAAAATAAAGCCACCTACCTGACATCTAACACCCATGTTTTTAGTTACTGGAGCCACGGGAGGACTGGGTCGTAGGCTTGTTCGCTTGCTGCGACAACAGGAAAGCGCTGTGCGAGCTTTTGTTCGCCTCAACTCTTCCTATGCAGAGTTAGAGCATCGAGGCACTGAAATCTTCATTGGCGATCTGCTGCGAGAACGGGACGTGCAGCGGGCCTGCCAGGGGGTAGAGTACATTATCAGTGCCCATGGCTCGAATGAAAGGTCGGGGGGCGATGCTGAAGCGATCGACTACCAGGCAAATATTGAGTTGATTGATCAGGCAAAAGCCTTTGGTGTCAAGCATTTTGTCTTCATTTCGGTGCTGGGAGTCGATCGGGATTATGAGGATGCTCCGGTGTTCAAAGCCAAATGGGCCGTGGAAAAATATCTGAAAGGCAGCGGCTTAAATTACACGATTTTACGCCCCTCTGGGTTTGCATCTAATCTGCTACCTCTGGCAGAACGGTTTCGGAACACGGGCGTTTACCTGTTAATTGGCGATCCCCAGAATCGCTCATCGATCCTCAGCACCGACGACCTGGCCCAGATTGCAATCAATTCCATCTCGATTGAAGCAGCCCGCAATCAAATTTTTCCAGTCGGAGGTCCTGAGATTCTTAAACGCGGTGATATCCCCCAGATTCTCAGCCGCATTTTTAACCGGGACCCTATTCTAATCAATCCACCCTTACTCGCCATTGACGGACTACGGGGGGCGATCGGTCTATTTAACCCGGCCCTCCGAGTTTCGTTAGGCACCTTGCGGACCCTGCTGGCTAATGAGTTCTTTTGCCCCATCGCAGAAGTCGAGCATGTGGAGTCTGTTTTTAGCCTAAAAATGGAAACCCTGGAGCACTTTCTCCGCAGATACTTGGGGATATAGGTAGGCGTCATCAATGATAGGTAGGAACGCCTGGGAGCAATGCCCCCAGGCGTTCCTACCTATCCACCCTATCTACCTCCTACTCTCTACCCCCTACTCTCTACCCATCCCTTTCAATAGGTGGGACGCAGGCCAGGTTCCACCCGCCCTTCTATACCGTGACCGCAGTATTTGCAGTCGAAGTCAGGATCTGGATCACCTGAGCGGGGGTTAAGCTAGGATTGGCGCTCAACATCAGGGCAACGACCCCTGCAACATGGGGTGTTGCCATTGAGGTACCGTCGAAGTAGGCGTAGCGGTTGTTGGGAATAGTCGAGTAAATATTCTTCCCTGGCGCAACGAGGTAGTTCAAGGTAGAGGAGCCAGCATCATTCGAGAAACTTGCTAGCTTCTGGTTGATGTCCACTGCGCCGACGGCAATTCCCCACTGGTTTGCCAGATTGGCGGGGAAATCCGGAGAACTGGCCCCTGCGTTTCCTGATGCCATCACTACGATCGCCCCCTTTTGATAGGCATACTGAACGGCGGCGGCGACCGCAGCGGAATAGCCCCCCCCTCCCAGGCTGAGGTTAATCACTCTGGCCCCATTATTGGCTGCGTAACGAATTCCAGCTGCAACGTTGTCATTCGTGCCGGTGCCGTTGGCATCCAATACCCTGACGGGCATGATTTTGGCCCCATAGGCAACGCCAGTCATGCCGATCCCATTATTTTCAGCCGAGATCGTTCCAGAGACGTGGGTGCCATGGCTATCAGCATCTAAAGGAACATTGTCGTTTTCTACAAAATCCCATCCCCGGACATCATCGATATATCCATTGCCGTCATCATCAATGCCATTTCCGGCAATCTCGCGAGAATTCGTCCAGATATTTGCGTCCAGATCGGGATGGGTGTAGTCTACACCTGTGTCAACCACCGCAACGGTAACCCCCTGTCCGGTATACCCCTTTGCCCAGACTTCCGGCGCAGTGATCTGATCCAAATCCCACTGAACTCCACCTAAGTCAGCAACGTTAGGAAAGGTGGCTTGCCCCAAAGCCTTCGCAACAGCGGCGGCGGCATTCACCTCCCCATAACCAAAGGATGTACTGTACCCATTCACCAGTTTCTGAGCAACGGCTGACAAGCTGAGGATATAGGAGGTATCACCGCTGTAACGGTAGACTCGAACGTAGTAATCACCAGCCGCTAGCGTTCGGGTAATGGTCTCTGAGGCGGTACCCGCTGCGGTTGATTGTTGAATTGAGGTGGCGCTACTGCTGATCAGTTCAAGGTCCGCATCGTTGGCTAAACCACTCAGATTGATATTGATGGTGCTGGTAGCGCTCAGGCTAAAGCGATAGTAATCAAAAGGGTCAGCACTTCCGACAAAATCGTTGAAGGTCTGCTTCGTACTTAAAACCCCAATATTGCGGGCATCCGCCATGGTATTGCCAGCACCATCTACACTACTACTGGCGCTAACAGGGACGCTGGCAGCAGCGCTTGTGGTTGCAAGGGCGGCAAGGGGAACCGGACGGGTATCGGGTGTGGCGGCAAGTCTCAGGGTATAGTTAGCGTTACCGCTGTATTGATAAACCTGAGCAAAGTAGGTGCCTGCCGGAAGGGAAGAAAGACCGATCGACTCACTCAGGGTGCCGCGGTTCTGCGATCGGGCAATTTCTTCCCCTGAATCAACAATCCCATTATTGTTGGTATCCTGGATCAACCGCACATCCGCATCGGCACTTAGACCAATCAGGTTCAAACTCAGGCTGCTATCTGTGCTCAGGTTAAAACGGTAGACATCGGCTGTATTGATATTTCCAACCGAGCCTTGAAGGTTAACTGTGGCATTCCCCAAGGTTCCCAGGTCAAACTCGGTCGGGAGCAGGTTGCTAGGTGGATCGGTGGGACTATTGGATGTTGCAGAAAGTTTCAGGGTGTGGTCGGTATCTCCACTGTTCTGAAAGTCCCTGACATAGTAAGTCCCTGCATTCAAAGTCTGGTTAATGGCCTCGTCAGCAAGATTATTCTTTTCAGACTGGTTGAGCACCGTTCCAACCTGACTGATTAGCTGCACGTCCGCATTAGCAGCTAAGCCAGTCAGAGCCAGATTAAAATTGCTGGTTTGATTCAGGGAAAAAAGGTAGTAATCCGTTGGGGCAGCGCTACTGATCCGATCGAGCAGGGTAGTCGGGTTAGAGCCAAGGGTGCCCACCCTATAGGCACTGGCTGGAGTATCCCCTGGAATGGCTGTTACCGTCGCTAGATTGGTACTGGAGCTTAAAAAACTGATCGGCAGAAGGGGCGCATCCAGAGGGACGGCGATCGCTGCGGCAGATTTACGGAGGGACGGTGTCGTTGTTAGAGAATCCCTTAAATTACTGACATTCTGTAGGTTAGAAGTCAGCACTTCTGAAATAACTGACATTTTGCTTACACCTGTTTTTAAAGTGGCAAAAATTTGTGCCCATCGTGCAAAGAGCTTGCATGCGTCTGGTGTTACCGCACAAAACCTTACCTTTACCTCAACTCCGCTTTGATCGGGCAATCGATTGATTGCAGAGATAGGAACACCCTATGAAGATTCTCCAGACTGATCGACGGGATCCGGTTATTTTTGCCCCCTATCTTCATCCACTCTTTAAGAAACCCTTCAAAAAAATCACTTGCTATATACGTAATATCACTGAAATTTTGCTATCAGAATCGGAAAATTTAAAGTACGTGCCTTTAT
>JBAUTA010001105.1:0-4602 GCA_049581985.1 Kovacikia sp. | reverse complement strand
CGCCCATTTGTTCTTCGCCAGGCGAGATTATTACGTCCAAAAACCCGTTATTGGCAAGAAGAAATTGATTGAGCTAGCAATAGCAACTTTTCCCACCGAGATTACTACTAATTTTGGTTTTTCTATTATTCGCCATTCCAATTCCCTGGTATTTGATTACGACTATATTTTTGAAGCTGAGCCGGAAGTCTTTTCCTATAGTGAGTAGAGAGATACAGCCCTCCTATTTGGCTTGGGAAAGCACTTTGATAGGCGGAATGACCGGGAAAGTCCTTCCCCAATGACTCCTTTTCACAAATTATTGCGGGCGGCTGCAGGTAAGCAGGCGTCATTAATAATAAGGGAACTGTTCAGGGGGCGCTGATATTAACTTGACAACTATTGTCAATGCATTTGCCCTCACTCTAAATCCCTCTCCCAGAGCGGGAGAGGGACTTCCAATCTGGCTCTCCTTCTCCTTTTATGGGAAGGGGTTGGGGGATGAGAGCTAATTGGTTATGCATTGTTTTGATTACTGAGTCAATAACAATCGGCAAGAGTGAGAGAACAGATTGATGCATTGCCGACGGTTGACTAGAGACTATGAGTTACTATCGGAGACCTTGAAGACGTTTATCTACTTTGCGATGATCCGGATTATAGTACGGTGGTTAGCATAAATTTTGACCGCTCAAAACTTTTCAAACATTCTTTTAACTCTTGGCTAATTTCGCCTTAAACAGTCTTTAATTCAGATATATTTTGGGCATCTCAATCAATTATATTATTGCGAATGAAAGTAGCCTGAAAGCCCACCAAAGCATCATTATTCTCAATAGGGTTGATTTTTGAGATTTCCTTCTGTTGTCTCTTTTCATTAAGAAGCATTCTCGCCAACGCTTGTTAGGAGGAAGTCTATTCTATTTAGGCGTTAGATGATAATATTCAAGTGCTTCCCTTTTGAACTTGTCATTTTCCACTGACCCTTTATCTTAAGGTTCATGATTGTTGCTCTGCACAACTGGATCAAGAAGGCCTAATGCCCAAACCCTGAAACATTTTATTGCGAAACTACTACTAACTGTTGAGATTTGTCATGCGAAGCAGCCCGGTATGTAAGGATAAAGGCGATTTCTGTCTCGCATCGCTGGAATGAAGTGATTTCAACAGTTGAGAGATTTAAACCATTAGGATCGTCATATTTCAGTACGTTACCGATTTAGCTTCAAGTGGGAAAAGGTTCAGCTTCAAGTGAAAAATTGTACTTTCTAGAGACGAGAATTTCAGCTATGGTAGCAACACCTTCAAAACCAACCGCAGACACGTCAATTAGTGCATTTGGAAACGCTCGCTCTACGATTGAAGGCTCGCCCCTCAGCGCTGATGAGCTTCGCAAAATGAATGCTTTCTGGCGAGCCGCAAATTATCTGGCTGTTGGGATGATTTATCTACGGGATAACCCCTTGTTGAAAGAACCGATTAAGCCAGAGCAGATTAAACAGCGTTTGCTAGGGCACTGGGGATCAAGTCCTGGTATCAGCTTTCTCTACACACATCTGAACCGGGTAATCAAGAAATTCGATCAGGATATGCTTCTCATGGTGGGCGCAGGACACGGTGCGCCCGGATTTCTGGGTCCTTGTTACCTTGAAGGAAGCTATTCCCGATTTTACTCTGAATGTAGCGAGAACGAAGCTGGCATGAAGCGCTTCTTCAAGCAATTCTCCTTCCCTGGTGGTGTCGGCAGCCACTGCACCCCGGAAACGCCTGGTTCTATCCATGAAGGTGGCGAACTGGGTTATAGCCTTTCCCACGCGTTCGGTGCTGCTTTTGACAACCCAAATTTGATTGTGGTCTCCATGCCCGGTGATGGGGAGTCTGAGACGGGTCCGCTGGCAACTTCTTGGCATTCTAATAAATTCATCAACCCGATTCGAGATGGGGCAGTGCTGCCCGTGCTCCACCTGAACGGCTACAAGATTAACAATCCTACAATCCTCTCGCGCATCAGCCATCGAGAATTAAAGGCGTTGTTTGAAGGCTACGGCTACGAGCCTTACTTTGTGGAAGGTTCTGATCCAGAATCGATGCACCAGGCAATGGCTGCTACCCTGGATCACTGCGTTGCCAAAATCCACAGCCTTCAGCAAGAAGCCCGTTCCAGTGGCGTGCCTATTCGTCCCATTTGGCCGATGATTGTGCTGCGATCGCCCAAGGGTTGGACAGGACCAGCCGAAGTCGATGGTCACAAAGTTGAAGGATTCTGGCGTTCCCACCAGGTGCCGATGGGTGGCATGCATAGCAATCCGGAGCATGTGCGCCAGTTGGAAGCGTGGATGCGGAGTTACAAGCCGGAAGAACTGTTTGACGCCAATGGCACCCTGTTGGCAGAGCTTAAAGAAATGGCCCCGATCGGTAACAAGCGGCTTGGTTCTACGCCTTACGGGAACGGTGGATTGCTGTTACACGAATTAAATATGCCTGACTTCCGCGAATATGGGGTGCAGGTTGAGAAGCCCGGTGTGATTGAAGTTGAGAACACCAAACCGCTGGGTGTGTTCCTGCGGGATGTTATGAAAAATAACATGACCAATTTCCGGGTGTTTGGACCGGACGAAAACACGTCTAATAAATTGGGTTCGGTTTACGAAGTCAGCAAGAAATTCTGGATTGCAGACTGCCTACCAGAGGATGCAGACGGTGGCGAACTGTCTCCCGATGGTCGAGTGATGGAGATGTTGAGTGAGCATACCCTGGAAGGTTGGTTAGAGGGCTATTTGTTGTCCGGGCGGCATGGGTTCTTCTCCACCTACGAATCATTCGCCCATGTGATTGATTCAATGTTCAACCAGCACGCCAAGTGGCTGTCAATCTGCAATCACATTCACTGGCGAGAGGAGGTGGCGTCCCTCAACTTGCTGATTACCTCTACGGTTTGGCGGCAAGACCACAATGGTTTCACCCACCAAGATCCGGGCTTCATTGATGTGGTGCTCAATAAGAGCCCAGATGTGGTTCGCATTTATATGCCACCCGATGTAAATACATTGCTGTCGGTGGCGGATCACTGCTTACGCAGCAAGAATTACATTAATATCATTGTGTGTGACAAGCAATTGCACTTGCAGTACCACGACATGGATGCAGCAATTAAGAACTGCACCAAGGGTATCGACATTTGGGAGTGGGCCAGCAACGATCAGGGAGTAGAGCCGGATGTGGTGTTGGCTACTGCGGGTGATATTCCCACGCAGGAATCTCTGGCGGCATCGTGGCTGTTACGAGAGTATTTCCCAGACTTGAAAATCCGTTTTGTCAATGTGATTGATCTGCTCAAGTTGCAGCCTGAAGCAGAGCATCCTCACGGGTTAAGCGATCGCGACTTTGACAGTCTCTTTACCCCCGACAAGCCCGTTATCTTCAACTTCCACGGCTATCCCTGGCTTATCCATCGGCTTACTTACCGCCGTACTAATCATCAAAACATTCATGTGCGCGGTTACAAAGAGAAGGGTAACATCAACACCCCGCTAGACCTGGCCATTCAGAACCAGATTGATCGCTTCAGTATTGCGATCGATGTGATTGATCGCGTTCCCAAGCTCATGGTGGCAGGTGCTCACGCGAAAGAAATGCTCAAAGATGAGCAGATCTCTTGCACCAGCTATGCCTATGAGCATGGCATTGATCGTCCCGATGTTGTGAACTGGAAGTGGCCTTACTAAATCACAAATGGGTCAGGAGGAGTGAAGTCCGCCAACCATCACACGGAGGCTTGAACGCTGATGAAAATGGAATCTCCTAACTCCAAACCCCTTTCCCCAGAAGAACTTCAAGATCTGGAGAAATTACGAGCCATGATGGAACGCGCGATCGCCGATGGCTATGTAACTGCCGATGAAATGAACGCCATCAAAGTTAAAATTGGTGCCGATGGAAAAGTCCTATTTGAGGAAATTGAACTCTGCCAAAAGCTGATTTGGGACAAGATTCAGAAAGGCGAAATTGAATATGCATGGTGATCTCAGCCTCTAGTAAATTTAACCCTGTAAATCTGGGGAAAACCTTTATGAATGGCTCTACGGTTTCAACCAAGTCATTTCTTGATCAGCAGTCAGGTACATCAGGACTCCGAAAAGCGGTTCCAATTTGTCAGCAATCTTCTTCCCTGGGAAACATTGTCCAGTCAATTTCTAATAGCGTACTGGCAGGTAATTGTGCATTAAGTAAGTGGACGCAATCAAATGTGGGGTGTTTTGGGCATCGCCATAACGCATCAGTCCTTTTAGCAGCATGGGTTACGCCATCGCTAACCCACCGTACGATGGCTAACAGGTATGAAAAAGCTGACCGTCATTACCTGATTGAAAAGGGCACACCAACGATGGGTGTCCTTTGTTGTTTTAACCAAAGCTGGTGAACTCTATGACAACCATTCAAACGATTCATGCTAGAGAGATTTTGGATTCTCGCGGTAATCCCACTGTTGAAGTGGATGTGATTTTGCAGAATGGCAGTAAAGGTCGCGCAGCCGTTCCTTCTGGAGCCTCTACGGGAAGCCGAGAGGCTTTGGAATTACGTGACGGTGACTCCAGTCGCTACGGTGGTAAGGGAGTTCTAAAG